>VYCX01000433.1 GCA_009843725.1 Boseongicola sp. SB0675_bin_26 | reverse complement strand
GGCATGCCGTTTCGAAGCCGCAGCGAATTGCCGTTCCAGCGCGCTGTCGCCCGATCCGAGCAAGGCAAGGCTTGCGCCCTCGGCCACCAGGCCGGGCAGGCACTCCAGCAGCAGGTCCAGACCCTTTTGCAGGGTCAGGCGGCTAATGACGCAAAAGAGAGGTCCGGCTCGCCGCTGCAATCCAAACCGCGCCTCGACTTCGCGCTTGTTGGCCTCTCTGCGCCTGAGCGATCGTGCGGAATAGCGTTCAACGAGATGCGGATCTGATTCCGGACTCCACGTCTCAAGGTCGATGCCGTTGAGAATCCCGCTCAGGTCGCTTCGGCGCGCCCGCAGAAGACCGTCGAGACCCATCCCGAATTCCGGCGTGAGCAATTCGCAGGCATAGCTCGGACTTACCGTGGTGATCCTGTCGGACAGCGCCAGACCTGCCTTGAGGAAACCGATCCTGCCATGAAACTCGACTCCGTCCGGCGTGAACATCCCGCGCTTCAGCTTCAGGTTCGCCAGTTGGGATGCGTCGAACAGGCCTTGGAACGCGATGTTGTGGACGGTCATGACCACGGGCGGCGCGCTCCGGACGGATTGCGCAAGATACGCAGGCAACAGGCCGGCCTGCCAGTCATGCGCATTCACGACGTCGGGCATCCATCCCGCGGCCCCGTCAAAGGCCAGTTCCGCGCCGGCGTAGCCAAGTGCGGCGAACCGCAGATGATTGTCGGACCGGTCCTTTCCGTCAGGACCCAGGTAGATGTTGCCTTCCCGGTCATACAGATGCGGCGCCACCAGCAACAGAACGTCCAGCCCTTCGGCATTGACCGCCTTGACCACGGCCTTGCCGCCAAACAGGTCGTCAAGGACCTTGACCGTCTGGCCGTCGCTGGCGAGGCCATGCAGTGCCGGGTAGGCCGGGATGAGCACCTTCACTTCCGTCCCGGCCGCGGCAAGCGCCTTTGGCACGGCGCCTATCACGTCGGCCAGGCCGCCGGTCTTCATGAACGGCGCGCACTCCGAGGCGACGAACAAGACGTTCACGTCAACTCTCCAGGCGGTTGATCATTGGCTGCGTGATCAGGCAGATCCCGTCCTCGGTGCGCCGGAAGCGCCTGGCATCCAGCTCGGCGTCTTCGCCGACGACCAGCCCTTTCGGAATGACAACGCCGCGATCGATCACCGTGTCCTTAAGCCGCGCACTCCGGTTGATTTCGACGTAGGGCATTGCAACCACGCCTTCGAGTTGCGAGTAGGAGTGCGTCCTGACCCCGGTGAACATCAGGCAGCGTTCAAGGCTGGAGCCTGAAATGATGCACCCGCCCGAGACGATCGAGGAAATCGCATGCCCGCGCCGACCGTCTTCGTTGTGGATGAACTTTGCCGGGGGCGTCAGTTCGGAATACGTCCAGATCGGCCAAGACCGGTCGTACAGATCAAGTTCCGGCCGAAAGTCGGTCAGATCAATGTTGGCCTGCCAAAACGCGTCAACGGTTCCCACGTCGCGCCAATAGGCCTTCTCCTCCATGGACGACCGGATGCAGGACCGGCTGAAGGGATGCGCAATCGCCTTGCCTTCCTTGACGATCATCGGGATCAGGTCACCGCCGAAATCGTGACCGTAGCCCGGGTCGCCCCTCACCTCGTCAAACAGGTCCAGCAGATACTCGGTCTCGAACACGTAGATGCCCATGCTGGCCAGAGCCATGTCAGGGCGTCCCGGCATGGCGGGCGGGTCCGTCGGCTTCTCGACGAATTCAAGAATGCGGTCTTCGGTGTCGACCTTCATCACTCCGAAACCCGTCGCCTCCATGCGTGGCACTTCGATGCAGCCGACGGTGACGTCCGCGCCGCTGTCGACGTGATGCGCGACCATCACCGCGTAGTCCTGCTTGTAGATGTGGTCGCCTGCGAGGATCACGATGTACTTGGGTCCGTAGCTGCGGACGATCTCGGCGTTCTGCCACACCGCATCCGCCGTTCCCTTGTACCAGTTCTCGTTGTTGAGCTGTTGAGAGGCGGGGAGAATGTCCAGCGACTCGTTCCGCTCGGCGCGAAAGAAGCTCCAGCCGCGCTGCAGGTGCCGGATGAGCGAGTGCGCCTTGTACTGGGTGGCAACACCGATGCGCCGAATGCCGGAATTCACGGCATTCGAAAGCGGGAAGTCGATGATCCGGCTTTTGCCGGCGAAAAACATGGCCGGCTTGGCCCGGCGGTCAGTCAATTCATACAATCTGCTGCCACGCCCGCCCGCGAGCACGAAGGCCATCGATTGCTGGGCAAGCTTGTGAGCCTCTTGATCCATCCTGTTCCCTCCTTCTGAATTGGACGCGTCTCCTCAGAAGCCACCCTCCAGTTCGAAAATCAGCGTGGATAGCGGCGGCAGCGTCAGGCACAAGGAGTGCTCGCGTCCTGATGCCGCAATCGCTTCGCTGTCGACAGCGCCCAGATTGCCTCGTCCGCCACCGCCGTAGACTTCTGCATCGGTGTTCAAGCGTTCGGTCCAGCGGCCCGGCACCGGAACACCGATGCGCCGGGCCTGCCGTTCCACCGGAGTGAAGTTGCAGACCACCAGCACAGGAGCATTTCCATCCTCTCCGCGCCGGATCCAGGCAAGGATCGATTCATCGGCCGCACCTGCCTCAACCCACTGAAACCCGCCAGGCTGGCAATCGAGCTGATAGAGGCTCGGCGTGCGCCGGTAGAGCCCGTTCAGATCCCGAACCAGGTTCCGCACACCGCCATGCAGGTCGTTGTCGAGCAGATGCCAGTCGAGCGAAGCGTCGTGGTTCCACTCCCGCCCTTGCGCGAACTCGCAGCCCATGAAGAGCAGTTTCTTGCCCGGATGACCCCACATGAAACCGTAATAGGCGCGCAGGTTGGCAAACTTGTCGAGCCCTTCGCCGGACATCTTGTCGAGCATCGACCCTTTGCCATGGACAACCTCATCGTGGCTGATCGGCAAGATGAAGTTCTCCGAGAAGGCATAGTCGATCCCGAACGTCATCTTGTGATGGTGGTGTTTTCGGTGAACCGGATCCTCGTTCATGTACGACAGCGTGTCATTCATCCAGCCCATGTTCCACTTGAACCCGAAGCCGAGTCCGCCCTGGTCCACCGGACCGCAAACGCCCGGGAAGGCTGTGCTTTCCTCGGCCACCATCATGATTCCGGGCACGTCGCCGTAGGCGACGGCATTGGTCCGTTGCAAAAAGGAAATGGCTTCCAGATTTTCGCGGCCGCCATCCTTGTTCGGAATCCATTCGCCCTCCTTCCGCGAATAGTCACGATAGAGCATCGACGCCACCGCATCGACGCGCAGGCCATCCACGTGATGTTCCTTCAGCCAGTAGAGCGCATTGGCGACAAGGTAGTTCGACACTTCACGCCGCCCATAGTTGTAGACGAGCGTGTTCCAGTCAGGGTGAAAGCCCTCTCGGCGGTCCGCGTGCTCGTAGAGCGACGTGCCGTCGAACCGACCCAGGCCGTGCTTGTCCTCGGGGAAATGGCCCGGAACCCAGTCCAGAATGAGGCCAAGCTCCGCCGCGTGGCAGGCTTCGACAAGGTGCCGGAACTCGTCCGGCGTTCCGAAGCGAATCGTGGGCGCATAGAGACCAATCGGCTGATAGCCCCAGGAACCGTCAAACGGAAATTCCGAAACCGGCATCAGCTCAACATGCGTGAAGCCCATGTCCCTGGCATGGTCCACGAGCCGTGTCGCGTGTTCCAGATATGACAAAGGCCGGTTGCCTTCGTCCGAATCGCGCCGCCACGACCCCAGATGGACCTCGTAGATCGAGATCGGCTGGTCAATGCGCTGCCGCGCCTCGCGCGTCGAAATCCACGCCTCGTCTGTCCACGCGTGACCGTCCAGGCGCCGCACCACGGACGCGGTTCCGGGCGGGTGCTCGGCGCCAAATCCGAATGGATCGGCCTTTTGCGGCAGGAGATGACCATCCGGCCCAAGCAATTCGTACTTGTAGGTCTCGCCCTCTCCAACACCGGGAAGGAAGATCTCCCAAACACCGCTCTGGCCCCGTCGACGCATTGCGTGACGCCGACCGTCCCAATCGTTGAAGTCGCCCGCGACCGATACGCGACGCGCATTTGGCGCCCAGACCGCGAAATGCGTACCTTCTGCGCCCTCATGCTTGATGACATGAGCGCCCAGCGCGTTCCAAAGGTTCAGGTGCGCGCCCTCGCCAATCAGGTGCTCATCCAGATCGCCAAGAACCGGACGGTATCTGTATGGATCCTCGACGCCGCATTGGTCCGCACCCTTGGTGATGCGCAGAAAATAGGCGAACGGCTCCTTGCGTCGGGCAGCCTGGCCAACGAAGACGTCCGGCACGTCCTGCACCTGCTTCAGGGTCACGACCCGGCGCCTGGTGCGTGCGTCGAGCACTTCGATCCCGGTCGCGCCGGGCATGAAGACCCGGATCGTCTGCCGCCCGTCGACGACGTGCAGGCCCAGCACCGAAAACGGGTCCGCATGCGTGCCCGCGGCGATCTTCCGGGCGTCATCAGTTGGCATCATGTCATCAAGCCCCGTTCGGAGACATCACCTGGCAGCATTTTGCGTCAGTGAAGACGCGCCCCAGATGTCCCTTGCGTATCCCCGTACCGTCCGGTCGGACGAGAACCAGCCCATGCCCGCAGTGTTGAGCGCAGCCGTTCTGGTCCAGGTGTCCACGTCCTTGTAAGCGGCGTCGACCTTGCGCTGCGTTTCGAAATAGCTGTCGAAGTCGCAGGTCACCAAAAAGTGGTCGTGGTCGAAGAGGTTCTGCAGCAGGCCTCGGTAGCGCTCCGTGTCGCCTCCGGAAAACACCCCGGAAGCCACCTGATCGAGCGCGCGCTTGAGGCGCGGGCTGGCGCTGATTGCCTCGCGCGCAAAGCCCGCCACCGTCCGGCGCTCCATGACCTCCTCCGCAGCAAGACCGAACAGAAAGA
>VYCX01000455.1:1959-4947 GCA_009843725.1 Boseongicola sp. SB0675_bin_26 | reverse complement strand
CCAGCCCGTCGAGAAGCCTGCCTGCACCCGTGACTTTCAGTTTCGCGCTGCCGACGGGCCATGGCTCTTCATGTCGCGTGATGAACGCAAAGGCAGCGTCCCCGGTCACTTCGACGCCGACCAGCTTGATCAGTAGCTCGTTCAGGTCAATGGAACGGATATCGACCGGCGCATGATCCATTTTCATGATTTCGGAAAAGTCGCCGTCAAGACCGTCCCGCAACACGATCAACTCGCCGCTCGTGTCAAGGACGACCGTGGCGGGTTCATGGTCAAGCACGCTCTTGGGGTCGAACATCGACCAGAGCATCTGATCGATCTCAAGACCTTGGACCGCGATTCGGGCTGCAAAGTCCTGAGGCAAGTTGCCCGGCACGATCGGAAGCAGGAATCGGGCGTTCACTTCCGGCAACCTGACTTCCATTCGGGCGCCGAAAAGTTCCTGAGCGAGAATGGACAGGACCGAGCCGCGTGTCGTGCCGCCATAGTCGATGCCGCTTCGGTCCATCCTGACGGACACGTCGCTCGACGTGCTTTCCGACGAAATTTCGAAAGGTTCCTCGTTCGGGCCGTCTCCGGAGATCAGGTAGCGGGCATGTCCAAGGCTGGCGGAAAGGTCGAACGTGCTTCCATTCACGATCGACGTGACAAGGGAATCTCCAAGGTTCTGCCACGCAATGCTGCCAGATGACTGCGCGGAGACATCGGCAATTTCGAGCTGCAGGGTGAATGACCCGCCGCCGCCACGGTCGCTGACATCAACGTGCACTTGGAAGGTGTCCAGGGTGTCCTCGCTTCGGACATCCCTGACTTCACCCTCAATGATGTCCGAATGGCCTTCGTATCCCAGCATCTTGATCGATGCGACGACGGACACGTCATCGGGCACTTCCGGTTCGATCATCCGAAATTCGTCTATGGTGATCGACGGAGCCGTGGACTCGTAGCGGATCTCGTCCGGTGTGCCGGAGACGACTGTCTGTGCACCGGACTGCGTGACCGTCGCTGCGAACGCGAACTCCTCGTCGTTCGCGGCGAACGCTTGGACGGTCAACGGAAATTGCGGCGGAAAGGTCACGAGGACGGTACCGTCGTTGCGCTCGGCGAAGCTGGCGCCGGCGACCGCAACCAGGAGCGTTCCCTCCTGATCGGGCAATGCGACTTCTGCCAGGAATCGGTCAACGGTCAGCACGTTCCCCGACCGACGCTTGCCGCCAGCCCGCACGGTGATCTCTGGCGTCGAGTACTGGGACAGCCGATGCTCAAGCACCTGTTCCGCTGTCAGTTCGGCAAGGGCCGGTTCTGCAGCAAGTGCGAGAAAGAGGGAGGTGATCAGGGTTCGTGTCAGTTTCATCTCCGATTCCCGGCCGTGACGGCATTGCGATCGGGTCGTTCCACGCACACCGTGCTGGACGGGCCCTTTATGGCTCCGGTCGGCGTGACGGGCAAGGCACGCGCTGCTGTCGTCGGCATCACCGCCTCCCAAGAAAGGCGATTCGGAGGAGTGCACGCTCCATCGCCGCCATTTCCGGGATTCGCGCTCTCGATCTGAGCTTGAGGTCGGTGTCGAGCAAAATCGCGAGTGCGCGTTCCAGGTTGCGTACGCCCCACCGGGTCGCCTGCCGCTGCACACGGTCGCGGCGCGGACCAAAGACGGGAGGCCTGAGCTTGGAAACGCCCGCGCTCGGGCCTGAAGGGTCGGCGGCGACCACGTGCAGCATCCGAAAGTGCCTGGTGGCGCCGATGCAGAGGCTGACGGGGGTTGCCCCTTGGGCTTCGAGACGCCGCAATACAGGTCCGACCTCGTGGGTTTTGCCATCGGCCACGACATTGAGGACATCGTCGATGCCGGCCTCCACGGAACTTGGGCCGGAAAGCGCAACCTCATCCGGCGTGAGCGGAGATTCGTCGCCCGTCTTGTAAAGCGCGATTTTCTCAAGCGTCTGGCGAAACTCGCCAGGGTCGAGGACGCGTGACAGTTCCATGAGAGACGACATGACGTCCGGCGAGATGTCCGTGAGTCCCGCCGTGCTCAGGGCCGCCTCGGTTTCGGCACGAGACGGCGGATCGTCGTAGATGCCCGTCGCGTAGGCGCTTTCGTGCCTTTCGAAGACCCCGCGGAGCTTCGAACGCGCGGGCAAGCTGCCCGCAGTGACGATGATCTGGGCATCTCCTTCGGACCAGGCCGCCAACGCGGAGGCAATCGTGTCGGCCAACCCGTCGCTCGCATCCTCGACGAATGCGGCGTGGAAGCCCGGGAAGAAGCTCCGCGCCTTCACGGCGTCTGCCAGCAGGGCCGTGTCCCTGCGAAGCTCCGATGCCGGAATGCGCGTCAGGCGCATTTCGTCCTCGCCGTCGGGCCCAATGAGAGCCTTGATGACCTCCTGTCGGCGCAGCGCGACGCGCATTGCGTCCGCGCCGTAGATCAACAGGCCGGCAGAGTTCTTGTCGGGATTCGCGAAGTAGGCCGGAGCGTTGCGGGTCGAAAGCTTCACGAGTCGTGCGTCAGGATGCGGGTGGCGATGTGGTCCGCAAGGATGACCATGAGTCGACGGCGGGCATCGCGACGGGCAGACGTGGTGGCGACGGTCGTTGAAGTCGCGGCATAGCTGCTGAAGCCGCGTTCGTGGCCAGTCATGACGGCGGTCCCGGCGCTGTCGGTCAATTGCCAGTCGACCTGGCCTTCGACATTGAAGCGGCTGATTTCTCCACCCGACAGGAATCCGACCGCCGTTTCGCCGATCCGGATCTGCGCGGCCAGGACCAGGTCGGCTTCCTGCGGAGTCCCCAGCCGGTCCTCGAGCCGGCGGACAAGTGCCGAACCTTCCTCGTCGGCCGGTGCCAGGACCGCGATCCGGCCCCTGAGATTGCGAGCGGAACCGCCGGGACCGTGAATCGGCGCAAAGCCACAGCCAGCCAGCGCGGCGAGCGAAAGAAGCGCGGCCCTGCGAGTGTGCCGGGCACCCGACGTCTTGGCGCCCGGCGAGC
>VYCX01000455.1:0-1949 GCA_009843725.1 Boseongicola sp. SB0675_bin_26 | reverse complement strand
GGGTTTTTTTTTGTTTTTATTTTTTATACTACTACATTGACGATGCGGCCGGGCACGACGATCAGTTTCTTCGGCTGGCCACCTGCCAGCGTCTTGATGACAGCTTGATCGGCTAGCACGAGCTTTTCAAGCTCGGAACTGTCAATGTCCTTGGCAACAACGACTTCGGATCGCCGCTTGCCGTTGACCTGGATCGGCAGTGTCACCGAATCCTCAACCAGATATGCGTCGTCCGCCGCCGGCCAAGGGGCGTCCGCAACCAGCCCCTCGCCATCCTGCATTGCCCATATCTCTTCCGCGAGATGAGGTGTCATCGGCGACATGAGCTGGGCCAGGACCCTGATTGCCTCGCGTCGCGTGGAATGCGACGCCTTGGATTTTGCCAGGACATTCGTGAATGCATACAGCTTGGCGATCGACGTGTTGAACCCAAAGCTCTCGATCCCCATGGTCACGTCGTGGATTGTCCTGTGAAGCGCGCGCAAAAGGGCGTCGTCGCCTGATCCAGTGTCCTCGCCCGCAGCGATTTCTGTCGAGATTCGGTGAATCCGGGCAAGGTGCCTGTGCGCAGCTTCAGCCCCGGCGGCGGTCCATTCCACGTCGCGCTCGGGCGGCGAATCGCTCAGCACGAACCAGCGCGCGGTGTCGGCGCCGTACCGGTCAATGATGTTGACCGGGTCGACCACGTTCTTCTTCGACTTGGACATCTTTGCCGAAGCGATGATCTCGACCTGCCTGCCGTCTTTCAGGTAGCCCGTCCCGTCCCTCAGTTCCACGTCTTCGGGGTAATGATAGATCCTGCGGCCGCTTGCGTCCCGGGTCTGGTAGATGGCGTGAGTGACCATGCCCTGCGTGAACAGTGCGTCGAAGGGCTCAATGGCCGACTTCGGCAAGTGGCCGCAGAGGTGCATGGCCCGAGCGAAGAAGCGGGAATACAGGAGGTGGAGAATCGCGTGCTCGATGCCGCCGATATACTGGTCAACGTTCATCCAGTAGGCAGCTTCGTCCATGTCTGCCGGAGTCTCTGCCCGAGGTGCCGTGAAGCGCACGAAATACCACGATGAATCGACGAACGTGTCCATGGTGTCGGTTTCGCGCCTTGCCGGCTTTCCGCAGCTGGGGCACGGGGTGTCGCGCCAGGCAGGATGGCGCGCGAGCGGGTTGCCCGGCTCATCGAAGCTTATGTCCTCGGGAAGAAGCACCGGCAGGGTTTCCTTCCTTTCGGGCACGGTGCCGCAGTCATCGCATTGGACAACCGGAATCGGGCAGCCCCAGTAGCGCTGGCGGGACAGGCCCCAGTCGCGAAGGCGGTATTGTATGACTCCCTTGCCCCAGCCATTCGCTTCGGCAAAGTCGATTGTGGCGTCGATGGCTTCCTGCCCCGTCGCGACATCGATTCCCGTGAAATGGTCGATCCACTTGACGCGTTCGGTCTTTGGCGGGACGAAAGCCACGCTTTCGACCGGTCGCGGGTCGTCGAGGGAAAGGAACGTGTCGATGACTGGCAGACCGTACTTGCGGCAGAAATCCAGGTCACGCTGGTCGTGTGCCGGAGAGCCGAAGATCGCGCCAGTGCCATAGTCCATGAGGATGAAATTGGCGATCCAGATCGGAAGCTCCCAATCCGGGTCCAGCGGGTGACGTGCGGCGAGCCCGGTGTCGAAGCCGAGCTTTTCCGCCTTCTCGAGCGCCTCTTCGGTCGCACCGCCTTTCTGGCAGGCCGCGCGGAAAGCCTCTACTTCGGGGCTGTCCTCGGCCAGTTCCCTTGCTAGCGGATGGTCTGGTGAAATGCCGATGAAGGAGGCTCCCAGGAGGGTGTCGGGGCGTGTCGTGTACACGTCGATGGCCTCGCCGCCGTCGGTGCGCTCGAACGGAAGCCGGAGGCCGCGCGACTTGCCGATCCAGTTCTGCTGCATCAGCTTGACCTTCGCCGGCCAGTCATCCAGCCC
>VYCX01000368.1 GCA_009843725.1 Boseongicola sp. SB0675_bin_26 | reverse complement strand
AATCACGGCGGCGCGGAGAACCCCGAAAATGTCCCCATATGAGAATCGGTCCCGCTGCTGATCCCGTGGGTCTGGAGCGCCTGGCGCGGGGTATGGCTGATGTTCTGGGTCTCGCTCGCGCTGGACATGGTCGGGCTCGTCTGCCTGATGCAGAACTTCAAGTATGGACCGCTGCTTGCCGATGCCCAGCTCGACCCTTCCGCCAATGCCATCCTGATCGAACGCTACACGCGCTGGCTGGGCGTCTACAACAATGTCGGCGTCGCCACGCTCATCCTGGGTCGCCTGCTCATCGGCCTCCAGGCCAACAGGTGGTATTTCAGGCAATATTCCAAATGGCGCATCGACGGGCGCACCGCCCATGGCGTCGCGACACGTCGCGTACTGATCGCCGCGTTGATCCTGGCGCTTGTGGCGCCCATCACCCTCTATCGGTCAACGCAACAGAGGATCGACGAGCGCGCCTGCTTCAACCAGGTACGTGCAACTGACGGCACCCAGCGATTGCTGTCCCGCTACGGCGTGGCCGAAATTCCTGACCTGACGGCTGCCATGGCTGATCGACGGGACAGGCTTGTCACCGAAAGGGCGACCCTGGAAGCAGGTGCGTCCCTGACCGACGACCAGAAGGGCCGCCTCGGCGAAATCCGTCGGGAGGAGCGTCAGCTCAGGCGCGAGATCGATGCGGTCGAAGACTTCAAGGCCGTCTCGACCAAGGACCGTTTTGATTGCCTCTTCATCGACGATTTCCCGACTCTTGCACGCATCGACCCGCCGGCGGACGTGACATACAGGCGCGTGCCGGACGAGGACGCCATTGCGCAAGGACGAAGCGGCGCCACGAAAGTCATCAGGCAGGTCAAGGATCCGGTGGAAGGCCGGACCGTCAACATCTTCACCTACACGGCGGAATCGATCGACATCGGCATCAATTTCCTGCGCGCTCAGTATGCTGGAATCTTCGACGCGCTCACCAACGTGCTCCGGCAGTCGCTGATACGCGTGGAAGTGGCGTTCATGCTGACTCCCTGGCCTGTTCTGGTCGGCTTGGCGATGATCCTGGCCTGGGCGTACTGCGGCACGGGCACTGTCGTGTTTGTAGGCTCTTCCCTGACGTTTCTGGCCGTATTCGAATTGTGGCAGATCGCGATGCAGACGATGGCGCTGGTCGTGGTGGCTACGGCGATATGCATCTTCGTTGGCCTGCCGGTCGGCATCTGGATGGCAAAGAACCGGATCGCGAACTGGGTCACCGAACCGATTCTCGACGTGATGCAGACCATTCCGTCGCTCTCCTACCTCGTCCCGGCCGTGGCCTTCTTTGGAATCTCGCAGCCCCCGGCCGTGCTCGCAACCGTGGTCTTTGCGATACCGCCCATGGTGAAGCTGACCGCCCTTGGCATCAGGCAGGTCCCGCAAAGCACGAAGGAGGCGGCCCTTGCCTTCGGTGCATCCGAACGGCAGTTGCTGATGAAGGTCGAGCTTCCCATGGCCGTGCCGTCGATAATGGCGGGCCTGAACCAGACGATCATGCTGGCGCTCTCCATGGCAACGATCTCGGCATTCATCGGCGCGGAAGGCCTTGGCGCGATCGTGACCGCCGCGCTGGGCGATGCCCAGGCCGGAAAGGGCCTGCTCGCAGGCATCGCCATTGCCCTCGTGGCGATGGTGATCGACAGAATTCTCAAGGGGATCCGCAGTTCGCTGAGCCGGATCTGAGAATGCTCAAGACTCAATCTCAAATAGGGAGAAAGACCATGAGACTCACATTGAAAGCGGCGGCGATCGGCGCCGGGCTCCTCGCGGCGACCAGTGCCGGCGCGCAGGAGACCGTCAAGCTCTCCGACCTGAGCTGGAACGGCGCCCGCGCAATCGGCCACGTCCTGAAAGCCATCATCACCGGCCCGATGGGAAGCCAGGCGGAAATCGTCGAGGGCATGAACCAGCAGTCGGTCATATATGCCGGCATGGACAAGGGGGACGGCTCGATCGACGTCCACACCGACATGTGGATGCCCAACTGGCAGTCTGCCTGGGACGAGTACATCGTGGGCAACGGCACGGTTGACCACAACATGCCCTACAAGGGCACTTCCAACATCTACGTGCCCTTCTACATGGCCGACACGATCCGCTCGATCGAGGACCTCAAGAAGCCGGAAATCGCGGCCATGTTCGACACGGACGGCGACGGCCTGGGCGAATACTGGGCCGGTGACGTGACCTGGGCTTCGACGAAGCGTTGGCAGATCAAGTTCAAGTCCTACGGCCTGGACAGCCTTTGGGAACCGAACATCATCTCTGCGGACACGTTCAAGGCCGGGCTTGCGGCGGCCTACGCCGCTTCCCAGCCACAGCTGTTCTACGCCTGGACTCCCGAGTCGATCCACGTGCAGTTCGACCTTGTGAAAGTCGAGGAACCGGCCCGCTTCGAAGGTTGCGAAGAAGTTGATCTGGATGCCGAAAACTGGCTGGAAGTTTCGCATTTCGAGTGCGTCATCAAGGACAACGACGTCTATGTCGCATTCTCGAAGTCGCTCTGGGACCGCAACCCGGCGGTGGCAAAGATGCTCAAGAACGTGCAGCTGACCGGTGACGAGGTCGGCCTTTGGATCCTCGAGATCTTCGAGAAGAAGCGGGATCCGCAGGAAGTCGCCGAGGAGTGGATTGCCGACAACCAGGACATCGTGAACGCCTGGATCAACGGCTGATCCGACTTCAAGTGGCGGACCGGGTCATGTGCCCCGCTTGGGACGCGTGGCCCGGTGCGTTCCGAAAGCCGTGCTCCGTTGCACAAGGAACATGGGGCCCCGACTGACTGGTGGCCTCCGGCGACGGCATCATGCAGTGCCGGTCCCATGGCCAGCGACGACGCACGACGCCGCCGATGCTTGGGGGCGCAACCGCACCGAAGGTGGCTCGGTCCACCGCGCGCCGCTATCCGATGCCCAGCATGTTCCGGTTCGCGGCCGCATCCGCCTCACCGCCCGCGAAGTCGTCAAAGGCCCTTTCGGTCACGCGGATGACATGGTCCCTCACGAAGGCCGCCCCTTCCCGGGCACCGTCCTCCGGATGCTTCAGGCAGCACTCCCATTCCACCACGGCCCAGCCGTTGAATTCGGCAGCCGTGAGCTTCGAGAACACCGACACGAAATCCACCTGACCGTCACCCAGGGACCTGAATCGGCCCGCACGGTCGACCCAAGGCTGATAGCCCGAATAGACCCCTTGCCGACCGGTCGGGTTGAACTCGGCATCCTTGACGTGAAACATCCGGATCCGGTCCTTGTAGATGTCGATGTTGTCCAGGTAGTCGAGGCATTGCAGCACGTAGTGCGACGGGTCGTAGAGCATGCAGGCCCGTGCGTGGTTGCCGGTTCGCTCCAGGAACATCTCGTAGGTGATCCCGTCATGCAGGTCCTCGCCGGGATGTATCTCGAAGCAGATGTCGACCCCGCATTCCTCGGCGTGATCAAGGATCGGACGCCAGCGCGAGGCCAGTTCGTCAAACGCCGTCTCGATCAGGCCGGCAGGGCGCTGCGGCCAAGGATAGATGTATGGCCAGGCCAGCGCCCCCGAAAACGCCGCCTGTTCCGTGAGACCGAGATTCCTCGAGGCGGACAGCGCCTTCTTGACCTGGTCGACCGCCCACTCCTGCCGCGCGCCGGGATTGCCGCGCACGGCTTCGGCCGCAAACCCGTCGAAGGCGGCGTCATACGCGGGATGCACCGCCACAAGCTGGCCTTGAAGGTGAGTCGACAACTCGGTCACCTCGATGCCGTTCCCGGCGGCCATTCCCTTGAACTCGTCGCAATAGTCCTTGCTTTCCGCCGCCGTCTCCAGATCGAAGAAGCGGTCGTCCCAGGACGGCACCTGCACGCCCTTGTAGCCGCAATCGGCCGCCCACCCCGTGATGCCGTCCCAGGAATTGAACGGCGCCTCGTCGGCCGCAAACTGCGCCAGAAACAGCGCCGGCCCCTTCATCGTCTTCATGTCGGGTTCCTCCCAGTTCATGCGTTTCGCGACCTGCGGCGATTCGCCCTGCCGTCATCGGGAAGGTACGTCTTTCCGGGCCGTACGCAACCTCGCCCCCGGCATCGTCTCGGCACTTGTCATGTGAATCGTCACAAAATACGGTCACGGCATGGGCATGGACCGCATAGGCGCCGACGCGCTCTTCGACAGGCTCGCAGCGAAGCGCGACGACCTTGTGGCGTTAACGCAGGAACTGGTCCGCATCCCCACAGTGAACCCTCCGGGCGAGAACTATCGCGACATCTGCGAGCTTCTTGCCCGTCGCCTCGAAAGATCCGGCTTCGCGGCAACCATCGAACGCGCCGCAGGCGCGCCCGGCGACAGCGACCGTCATCCTCGCTGGAATGTCGTAGCGCAGCGCGAAGGAGCGTCGCCCGGACAGTGCGTCCATTTCAACAGCCACATCGACGTGGTCGAGGTCGGGCGCGGATGGACCTTTGACCCGTTCGGGGCCGAACTCGTCGACGGGAAGGTCTACGGGCGCGGATCCTGCGACATGAAGGGCGGGCTGGCGGCCTCGATCATCGCGGTGGAGGCTTTCGTTGAGGCGTATCCGGGCCATCCGGGCATGATCGAGATCTCCGGGACAGCCGACGAGGAGACCGGTGGCTACGGCGGAGTCGCCCATCTCGCCCAGCAAGGCCGCTTTGCACATGTTGATCACGTGATCATTCCGGAACCGCTGCAGAAGGACCGCATCTGTCTCGGCCACCGGGGCGTCTGGTGGGGCGAGATCGAAACGCACGGGAAGATCGCGCACGGTTCCATGCCGTTCCTCGGCGACTGCGCGGTGCGCCACATGGGTGCGATCCTCCGCGAAATGGAGGACAAGCTCTATCCGGCGCTTGCCGCCAAGCGCACGGACATGCCAATCGTGCCCGAAGGCGCGCGGCAATCCACGATGAACATCAACAGCCTGCACGGCGGGCAGGCAGAGCCGCCGG
>VYCX01000442.1:2566-4987 GCA_009843725.1 Boseongicola sp. SB0675_bin_26 | reverse complement strand
GTCAGCTTGACGTCGGCAAACTGTCCCGCACCCCCTGACTGTTTCTTGTGACGGAAATGTATGTCGGCCTTCTGGGTGATCGTTTCCCGATAGTGGGCAACGAATGGTCCGGTGTCCGTTTCGACACCGAAGACATCGGATAGTGTCTGCTGGATTCTTCGAAGATGCTGCGATCCTTGGGTGCCAAGGATGACCTGGCCGCTTTCCTGGTCATGAATCACGGTCAGCGAAAGGTCTTCCGCAGCAATCTGGTGCAAGGCTTCCGAGAGCTTGACGTCATCCCGGTCGTTCAACGCTGAAATCGTCCGGTTCCAGAGCGCGGGATACGCCTTGTACCAATCGGGAGAGTCGATCTGACCGGTCGCGGAATAAAGGCATCCAGCATTCAACTGGTCCGATTTCACGGCCGACGCGATCCCGCCGGCATCAATAGATGCTTTTGCAGCGGGCCTCTCCCCGAACGGCTCGACCAGCCCGCCTACCGAGTTTCCGCCGACCGATGCACCCGAACTCAATTCGTCGGCAAAACTGCGCAGCCAGACAAGCTTGCCCACGTGCTTCCGGGTACGGCTCATGAACGCGAATGCGGCAGCATCGTTCAGGCGGGAACGCGTGTCGCCAGGCTGGGGAGCTTCGTGGCGGAGGGCCTTCATCAACCGGCGGATGCCGTTTCCGGTCGCGGCGGATCCGAAAAAGGCCGGGACCGTCAGATTCTCGGCAAGCGTCCGGGCGCAGATCCCGTACACTGCGCCCGTCGCGGGCGTTCGATCTTCAATGATTTCCTCGAGAAGCCAGTCATCATGTTCCGAAAGGCTCTCGAGCAGTTCTTCACGACCCTCGGCCTGCCTGTCCCGAAGGTCATCCGGCACCTCGATGAGTTCGGACGGTTCACCATCCCGATAACGCCAGGCCCGGTCGGACACGAGATCGACCGCACCAACGACACGCTCACCATCACGGATGGGAACCTGCCTCAGGATGATCGGACGGGCAGAATAGGATTGAATGGCAGACATGATGCCGCGCGCGGAATGGCGGCACTCGTCAATGCGGTTCACGAAAAAAAAGCGAGGAACGTTTCCGGTCTCGGCGAGGCGAATCCAGGGAGCAGCAAGTACAGCCTGCTCGGGGTCCGGGGATGCAACGATGATGACGGCATCGGCGCAGAGAATGGCATCAAGCGCAGTTTGAGCAAACTCGAGCGATCCCGGGCAGTCCAGTGCGACCCAGTCTTCACCGAGGTAGGAAAACTCCGCACAGCGCAGGTCGACGGGCGGTGGGGCAGGTGGCCTCTTGCCTTCGAGCATGGCCATCTGGTCTATGAGTTCGGACTTGCCAACTGCTGACGGGCCGATGACAGCGATACATCTCGTCATCCTTGATCCTCCCAATCTGGTCATTTCTGATGTCGCGCCACTACTGTTCCATCAAAGGTCGAATGAATTCAACCGCTTGCTGGGGCGGTTCGGCTGGATCTGAAGCTCCGTTGCGTCAAGCATTTGATTCAACGGAATTTTCTCGAAGATCGTGAGGTTCGGAATCTGGAAGATTGTGTGAAGGCTCTCCTGGACTTTCAGATGTTTGCGGATGATCGCGACGATCGCGTAGACTGACGCGACGATCCAGATCCGGCTCTTCTCGACGTTCTCCAAGGTGCCGAAGAATGGTCTGATCCGACGGTCTTGCTTGATTCCCAAAATGACAGCTCAGCCCGGCAGCGCGATCGGTGGATGTTTGCGACCGACACGGCAGGCAAGGTGAAGTTGCTGGCAAGAAAGACCGGGGTCTTCTCGCGCTCCAGGTCTCAGCACTTGACCCGCTTGTCCGGGAAATCGGTCGTGCTGTTGATGCCATCCGTCCGCAAGAGCCGATCGCGGACGAGGCCGGAGGCGCGGTCCGCTGACCGGAGGAGGAGGCGGTGGAGCCTGCCGTTCGATTGTGCAGAGGTCCGCATGCAAGGCAGACGGACCGAAGGCACCTCGGAAGACGACAGGTGCGTGGTGACGCTCGCCGATGGGTCGCATCAGCCCAAGTGGGGCGCGGCTGAAGAACCGAGCATTCTTCGTCAAGGCATGACGCCGGACGATCTGGCGAGGGCGATCAAGCAGCCGTCGGGATTTCTGTGAAAGTCGCTGCCTGCCTGACCGCCGGCGGGGCAGGAACTTGCATTGCCCCCTCGTCAAACGCGAAGCGCCGGCTCCCCGCCGAAGGAAGCGCGCCAAGCCGGCGATGGCCATCTGGTCCGGATCGTCCTGAAAGGGTCGGAAACGTACCGTGAACTGAACAGGCTCAGTTCATGACCGGCGGCCACTCTGGAATGGCAGTCGCTCTTTCAACTCGAACGCTTGGCCCGCGTTTACGACAAGTCAGCAGAAAGATGATTGCCGACGGGCAAGCACATCCTCAGCCGCTTGCCTGAAG
>VYCX01000442.1:0-2556 GCA_009843725.1 Boseongicola sp. SB0675_bin_26 | reverse complement strand
TTTCAGTCCCGTGCCCATGAAACAGGGATGGATGCTCTCCGACCGAAATGCCGCAACCTGACCCAGGCGAGATTGGCGGTTCATTGCCCGCCTTTGCCATCGCGCCCAAGCCGAACGCATCGACGACGGCGCTGTCGCCTATGGCGCCCAACGCGCGGGACGGCGGCAGGTCAACGTCGAACTTGCCTTCAGGCGGCGTGGCAGGGACGGTGTACCAACGCCCGGGGAATGCAGAAACCTGGATGCCGACGCCGCGTCCGTTGCCGCCTGCGGCGGTGACAAAACCCGAACCCGGGACGCCCTCCGCCCGGCTCATTATCAGTTTGGTTGCCGCCATCCAAAGATTGAGAAAGATGCTGGGCGATCCCTTGAGAAACTCAAGAGCCTCGTCATCGCTGATGCCGTTCGGCGAACGGTCGATCAATTCGTGGACAAATGCAGCGCCGGCGACTGGCGTTCGCCCGTGGCAGTCATCGCCGCCCTTGAGGCCTTCGACGGCCAGCGGCACGAGAGCGATTCCTTCCGCCAAGCCCCCCTGAAGCACGTCCATGCAACGGGTGTTGAGCCATCTCACTTGATCCAGTACGGCTTCCGACTTCAGGCCGAGACGGAGGGACGGTCGGTTTCCGCCGTTGATCGGGGCAAAGATGCGGTGCTGCCCTCGTCAAGCATCGTAGACGGAATGCAGCGGCATCGAGGCGCTGACAACGGCCGCAAGCAGTGCTACGACGTTCACGTCCTGAGCCGGTTTCAGAAGGATCTCTTCGGACGAAATCATGCGTTCAGCCGCGTCAAGGCTTGGCGCCAGCCCTTCGTAGACCGCTGCAGCGCAAGCTGAGTTCAGGATTGGCCGGGTGATCGCGCCAGGGCCAGTGAAGGGCGGTCCGGCATGGAGAAGGACGTTGTCCGCGATGCCGGTCACGTCGCGCGCCAGATCGAACCTGTTCCAGACCGGTTGCGTGACCACGGCCCGGTCGAACGCCAGCCTGTCGCATGGATGTTGCGTCATTCGGTGCCAGGCGGGATTACCCACGTCTCGCTGAAATAGAGAAAGGCGGTCGTCGTCTCGAGGCCGGCCTGCACGCGGCTGCCTACCTCGCCAGGCAGGGCGCGGCCGTTGACTATTATCTGCGCGCTTCTTGCGGCAACGAGGAGGGTGAACATGGTGTGGGCGCCAGTGCCGACCTGGTCTGGCGTGAGTTCCAGCGCTCTTGGCCGTTCCAGGTCTTCCCACACCAGTTCGACGGACACGCCCTCTCCGGCTATGGTCTCGGCGTATCGGTGGCTCATCGGGTCGCCGGAGCTCCGCACGGCCTGGGCAAGGCATGGTGTCATGCGCTCGAACGCCGGCGCGTCGCGGAAGACGCCGAGACGGCCCACGAAATTTGATTTCAGGTAGTTGGCGAGGTCGACGTTGTCGGCCAAAACGATGTTCGGGGCGTCGGGTGTGCCGACCTGCGATGCGGGAGAGCCGTAAAGCCAGAGAACCTGACCCTGGCCGACCGGAGACCAGGCCACTCGAAAGAAGAGCGCCATGGCAGTGAATGCACCGCTGTCATCCTTCAGGAGAATGCCGGGGTTTTCGCCGGTCCAGTCGACAGTGCCCGGGGTGATTGGCGCGCTCAACGGCATCAGGCATCCTCCGCTGGCGTAACCCAGGTTTCGGAAAACGCGAGAAACGCGGTCGACATCGTGCGGCCAAAGAACTGCCTCTCGGCCACCTGGCCGGGGAGCGGCGTCCCGTTCACGCGCACCTCCGCAGATCTCGCTTCCAGAAACACGGAGTACATCTCGTGGGCCTTGGTGGCCGAGTTTTCCGTTGTGACCTCGACGGGCAGGGGCGGGCCCATGTCGCGCCAGATCATTTCAAGAGTCACGCCGGACCCACGAACGGTTTCCGAGTATCGGGTCTTCAGGTCGCCCGGTCGCCGTTCGACGCTGTCGCAATCAAGCCAGGCCATGGCCTTCAGGCCGGACTTGCCGACGAAAGTCGGCATTTTCGACACCCAGCCATCCACGATCCAGCGCATCATGCGCTGGTTGTCGGTCATGATGAAATTGGGTGCGTCGGGCCAGCCGACGTCATGGTCGGGCTGGCCGAGGACCAGCCCTGCATGTCCGCGACCGAAAGGGGACAGGACGACCCGAAAGAACAGGGACAGGACATCATACGTGTCGGCAGAGGGGTCGGACTTCAGGTAAATTCCCGGATTCTCGCCAGACCAGTCGACGCGGCCGGGATTGATGGAAACGCGCGTCATTGCCAGCTTGCCTCGTACTCCTTGAGACGCGACCGGATGAACTCGTTTCTCGCGTCCCCCTGCAGGTGGTCCCCGGACCTGTAGATTCCCGCCACGTCGATCGAGATTTCCTTGAGGACCGCGCCGTCATCGCGACCTTCTTGCACGGGGATTCTGAGCATCGTGTCGCCTCCATAGGTCGGAATTGCACCGCCGAAACCGTCGGTTGGCTGCGGTGCACGGTTCCCGGAGGCAACGGAACGGATGGCGTTCCGCAGAAGGCGCCGGGCCTTTGCAACGCCCCTGTCCGTGAAAC
>VYCX01000132.1 GCA_009843725.1 Boseongicola sp. SB0675_bin_26 | reverse complement strand
ATACGTCTCGATGGCCCGGATGAAGTAACTCCAGCCCGAGATGCAGGTCCTGAAGGAACGTGCCGGCGACGACCGCCAGAAGCTGCAGCAGGAAATGATGGCGCTTTACAAGAAGGAAAAGGTCAATCCCGCCGCCGGATGCCTGCCCATCCTTCTGCAGATCCCGATCTTCTTCTCGCTCTACAAGGTGATCTTTGTCACAATCGAGCTTCGCCATGCCCCGTGGTTCGGACCATTCCAGGACCTGTCCGCCCCCGATCCGACGTCCATCATGAACCTGTTCGGCATCCTGCCGTTCCCGGCGCCCGGACCCGACACCATTCTCAGCCTGATATTCATTGGCATCCTGCCGATCATTCTCGGTGTCTCCATGTGGATGCAGCAGAAGCTGAACCCGGCCCCGACGGATCCGACCCAGCAAATGATCTTCGCGTGGATGCCCTGGATCTTCATGTTCATGCTGGGCAGCTTTGCAAGCGGGCTTGTGATCTACTGGATCGCCAACAACGTGATCACCTTTGCCCAGCAATACGTCATCATGCGAGGACACGGATACCGGCCGGACATTTGGGGCAACATCCGCGGAACGACAAAGCCTGAAGAACCTGCCAAGGCCAAGAATGGCAATGCATCGAAAGCGGAATCGGCATCAGATGAACCAGCGGATCAGCCGCCGGCAAAGCCTGAGCACAAGCCGGCCCGAAGGCGCTCCGGCAAGAAGAAATCCCGCAAGAAGCGATGAACGCTACGCTTGACTGCATCGTCCGACATCCACTGAAGGCGATCGGACGAGAGGAACTGAGCCGCACCATCCTGACGCGTGGCCAATGGCTCCCGATGGACCGGGTCTGGGCAGTGGCCCACGAACGTTCGAAGCTGGACCAGGGCTGGGTTCCGAAGGCGAACTTCCTGCGTGGGGTGACCGAACCGAAGCTGATGGCCATCGCCTGCGTCTGGAATGAATCGCTGAACCGCCTGACGCTCGTACACCCCAAGGCAGGCCAGATCTCGATCTGTCCCGACTCCGAGGCGGACACTTCGCTCCTTCTCGACTGGCTTTCGCACATCTGGCCTGAAGACCTGCCCCAGCCCACCGGAATCTATCGCGCCGCGGACGCGAATCTCACGGATACGCCGGACCCTTGGATTTCGATCAATTCGTTGGCGTCGAACCATGACTTGTCGCAAAGGTTGGGACAGAACCTGTCGATCCACCGCTGGCGTGGCAACCTCTGGATCGAGGGCCTGACCCCTTGGGAGGAGAAGAGCTGGGTCGGCAAGGACATCCAGGTCGGCGAAGCCGTGCTGCGGGTGCAATGCGAGATCACGCGATGCAAGGCAACGATGGCCAACCCCGACACGGGACGCCGTGACGTGGACACGCTTGGCGCGCTCCAGGCGCTTGGCCACCAGGAATTCGGAGTCTACGCCGAGGTGATCCGGGATGGCGAAATCGTTGCGGGCGATGCAGTTGAGGTCGCGACATGACGTCTCTTCCGTTTCCGCTTGCAGCGGCGGATGCCTCCGAACTCAAGGCTGGCCGCGAGCTCTTTGCCAGGGGCACGGAGTTCCTGAAGGGGGTCGTCGCCATGGACGGACTGCCGCCCGCCGACAGGATCGAGTTCTGTTTCGCGGGCCGCTCGAATGTCGGCAAGTCCACGCTGATCAACGCGGTGACTGGAAGAAAGGCGCTTGCCCGCACCTCGAACACGCCCGGCAGGACGCAGGAAATCAACTATTTCACGTTGGCCGACAGCCACTACCTTGTGGACTTGCCGGGCTATGGATTTGCGAAGGCGCCACTGAAGGTGGTCGAGAACTGGCAGAGGCTGCTCAAGTCCTATCTTGCCGGACGTGCCACGCTTCGCCGCGCGTTCGTGCTGATCGACGCACGCCACGGCATCAAGCCGGTTGACGAGGAAATCCTGACCCTGCTGGACACCTCGGCAGTTGCCTTCCAGATCGTGCTGACCAAGGCCGACAAGGCAAGGGCGAAGGATCGGGACAACCTGCTTCGGCGCCTGCGGAAAGCGCTCCAGACGCACCCTGCCGCATTTCCGGAAATCGTGCTGACGTCCTCGGAGACGGGTGAGGGCGTCGAGGTGCTGCGCACGATCATTTCCGGTTCAGCTTGAGCCCGGCACGGCGAAAGCGTACTGAAACCCTGCAAGGGGCAATTCCGATGAGAACCCGAGACATGAACCGCGACTGGATCGCAACGGCAAGGACCCTGAACGAAGCCCTGCCCTACCTGCAGCGCTACGATGGCGCGACGGTTGTCATCAAGTTTGGCGGCAGCGCGATGGGCGATGCCGACGCCATCGCCAGCTTCGCGCGCGACATCGTGCTGATGCGGCAGGTCGGCGTGAACCCGGTGATCGTTCACGGGGGCGGGCCGATGATCGGGGCAATGCTCGACAAGCTTGGCATCAAGACCGAATTCGTGCGTGGAAAGCGGATCACGGATCAGGCAACCGCCGAAGTCGTTGAAATGGTGCTTTCCGGACTCGTGAACAAGCGGATCGTGCAGGCCATCAACGCCGAAGGCGGACGGGCGCTCGGTCTCTCGGGGAAGGACGCCAACCTGATGATCTGTGACCAGGCCGAACCGGATCTCGGTCTCGTGGGCGAACCCGCCGAATTGGATCCAGGCATCCTGCGCACCTTGATGGAAGCCGAGTTGATTCCGGTCATCGCGCCACTTGGAGCGGGGCGGAACGGCGAGACGCTCAATGTCAACGGCGACACCGCGGCGGGCGCCATTGCGGCAAGCCTGGACGCCGACCGGCTGCTTCTCCTCACCGATGTGCCCGGGGTGATGAATGCCGAAGGAGAAGTCGTGACGGAGATCACGCCTGAGCAAGTCCGCAAGCTGACGAGGGATGGCGTCATCGCCGACGGAATGGTGCCCAAGACCGAAACCGCGCTTGCTGCCATTGCCGGCGGCGTGCGTGCCGTCGTCATTCTTGACGGGCGCGCGCCGAACGCCTGCCTCCTGGAACTGTTCACCGAGCACGGCGCCGGCAGCTTGATTCGCAAGGCGCGATAGCAGCGATTCCAGCGGTCCCGTCCGTCTGCGCCGACGCAGAGCCCGCCGCACTGCAGTGACGTGGCTTCCGCCCTGCACGCCTTTCCTTGTCGCACCGTCTTTCGGACCTGCCAATTGCAAGGACAAAGTCGCTCAACCGCAAGTTGAACACCAGGCCGGCTGCAAATACCGTTGAAACAGGCGAGGGATTCCCTCGCAATGCGAGGAGGACGCAATGTCTGTCCCGAACGAGAGTCTTTCTGACCAAAGCCAGGCAACATGCCAGCCATCCGGATCAGATCCCGCCGCCTTGGGGTCGCCCCTCGACGGGCGTTCCCATGTCAGGGGCGAGACGACCACCGATCTCGAACACGTCACGATCCCCCGGATGTTCCGGAGAGCCGTGTCACGGCACGGGCCAAAGGATGCCTTGGTGTTCTGCGAGACCGGAGAGCGGAAAAGCTACCACGACTTCGGCAGGGACATCGACGCTCTTGCATCCGGGCTTCTCGCCTTGGGGCTGCAGAAGGGGGACCGCGTTGGAATCTGGTCACCCAACAGGTACGAGTGGGTCTTGATCCAGTTCGCCACTGCCCGGATCGGAGCGATCCTGGTGAACGTCAATCCCGCATACCGGATTGGGGAACTGGAATTCGCGCTCAACAAGGTCGGCTGCAAGGCACTCGTCCTGGCACCGTCGTTCAAGTCATCCGATTATCTCTCGATGATCATGGAACTGGCCCCGGAACTGGAGTCGTGCGAGCCAGGCCAGTTGAACGCCGCAAGGCTGCCGGCCCTCGGAAGCGTGATCGTGACGGGGGCGGATCCCGGGCCCGGCGCGTTCACCTTTGACGAGGTTCGTGATCTGGGCGGCCCGGCGCAGCAACAGCGCCTCCATGCCATCGACGACTCGCTCAGCCCGGACGATGCCATCAACATCCAGTTCACGTCCGGCACCACGGGTGCGCCGAAAGGAGCGACTCTCTCTCACCACAACATCGTCAACAACGCGCGGTTCGTGACCGACCGCATCAGGCTGACGGAAGCGGACCGGCTGTGCATTCCGGTGCCGCTCTATCACTGCTTCGGCATGGTCATGGGAGTCCTGGGCGCGGTGAGCAAGGGGGCGGCGATGATCTTCCCGGGCGAAGCATTCGAGCCGCGCGCAACGCTTCAGGCCCTGTCCAAAGAGCGCTGCACGGCGGTCTACGGCGTGCCAACGATGTTCGTGGCCATGCTGCAGGAGCTCGAGGGCGAAAGCCTTGACCTCGGATCCCTGCGTACCGGCATCATGGCCGGCGCTCCCTGCCCGACGGAAGTCATGGAACAGATCTCCACTCGCATGAACCTGCGCGAGGTGACGATCTGCTACGGCATGACCGAGACATCGCCCGTTTCCTTTCAGAGCCTTGTCGATGACCCGATGGACAAGCGCTGTGCCACGGTGGGCCGCGTGCACCCGCATCTTGAAGTGAAGATCGTGGACCCTGGGGGCAATGTCGTCCCTGTCGGCGAACGGGGCGAGCTCTGCACGCGCGGCTACGCGGTCATGAAAGGCTACTGGGACGACGAGGAACAAACCCGTGAGAGCATCGTCGACGGATGGATGCACACGGGCGATCTTGCGACCCTGGACGGCGAAGGCTACTGCTCGATCGTCGGCCGCGTGAAGGACATGATCATCCGCGGCGGCGAGAACGTCTATCCGCGCGAGATCGAGGAGTTCCTGTTCCGCCATCCGGATGTCTCGGTGGCACAGGTGTTCGGGATCCCGGACGAGAGATACGGCGAGGAAGTGTGTGCCTGGATCATTCCGAAGCCGGGCGCGTCACTGACGGAAGACGCAGTCAGGGAATTCTGCCGGGAGCAGATTGCGCACTACAAGGTCCCCAGGCATGTCCGCATCGTTGAGGAGATCCCGATGACCATCTCGGGCAAGCCGCAGAAGTTCGTGATGCGGGACC
>VYCX01000105.1 GCA_009843725.1 Boseongicola sp. SB0675_bin_26 | reverse complement strand
CGGCGCAAAACGGGCAGAAAACGGCCAATCTTCGGGAGGCAGGCATGAGAAACGTCATCAACTGCCAGCCGGAACTCGGCGAGATCGGCATCGAGAACATCGATCTGGACTTCAAGTCCAGGGACGACATTCCCGCGCTGCTCATCGGGCTCCAGCATCTCTGTTCCGACGAGGATTTCCGCGAGCGGCTGTTCGCGCTGATGGAGGAGCACATGCTTCCCGGCATCGACAAGAGCGTCGGCCGTCCCGGCATGGAGATGTGGCGGATCCTGGTGATGGGCGTGATCAAGCAGGGGCTGGGCTGCGACTTCGACCGGCTCCACGAGCTTGCGAACGAGCACAAGACGCTGCGTCGGTTCCTCGGCCACGCGGACGTGTGGGACGAGCACCGGTACCACTGCCAGACGCTGGTGGACAACGTGAGCCTCCTGAGCCCCGCGCTTCTCGTCGGGGTCAACCACCTGATCGTGGACAGCGGCCATGCGGTCGCAAGAAAAAAGCCCGGGCAGCGCCCTTGCGCGGGCGCTGTGACTCCTTCGTCGCCGAGACCGACGTTCACTATCCCACCGACGTCAGCCTCCTGTGGGACGCGATGCGCTGCCTGATCCGCACGACGGGCCGCGCGGCGGCGGCGCACGACGTCGCCGGCTGGAGGCAGTGGAAGCCCCTTACGAAGACGGTGAAGAGGCTCTTCAACAAGGTCCGGTCGACCCGCCGCGCCAGCCCGGAGCGGGTGGCGGCGTATCTTGATCGCTGCCGCGAGTTCTTCCTGCGCGTCGAGGGGGACCTGCCCGCGCTGGCCGCGAACGGCGCCTCGGCCTGGACGGTCACGGAGATCAGGGACTTCCTGGCGCACGCCGTGCGCCGGACCGACCAGACCGACCGCCGCCTGCTCAAGGGCGAGACGATCCCCCAGCACGAGAAGGTGTTCTCGATCTTCGAGCCGCACACGCGTTGGATCTCGAAGGGCGGGATGCCCGGTCGAACTCGGCGTCCCGGTCTGCATCCTGGAGGACCGGCACGGCTTCGTGCTCCATCACGAGGTCATGTGGGAAGGCAGCGACGTCGACTGCGCGGTGCCGATGGTCGAGGCCGCGCAGGAGAGGTTCCCCGATCTCCGCGCCGTGAGCTTCGACCGCGGCTTCCACAGCCCCGGAAACCGGGTCCGTCTCGACGAGCTGCTCGACGACAACGTGCTGCCGAAGAAGGGCTACCTCAACAAGGCCGACCTGGAGCGCGAGAGGGACGAAAGTTTCGCCGCGATGCGGCGGCAGCATCCTGCGGTCGAGTCGGCGATCAACAACCTCGGACACCGCGGCCTCGACCGCGTCCTGGCGCAGGGAGCCGGGGGCTTCGCCCGCACCGTCGCCCTCTCCGTGGTCGCGCTGAACGTCCACCGCATCGGCCTGCTGCTGCGCCGTGCGGAACGCCTGAAGAGGAAGCGCCGCCGCGCTGCCTGACGGCGGCCGCTCAAGACCCCGAAGGTCCGGAACCCGCACGGCGCGGGAAAGGCGGCCCGTGCGCCGACGCCGGCGAAGGACGCGGAATCCGGCCTCGAAGGCGCGGTCCTCTTGCCAGTTGGCGCCATCAGGGCAAGGTTCGCCTGCGAGACCGGGCGACCGACGTTCAGGCGCGAGCGAAATCCGGGCTTGAAATCGCCGGGCGAAGGGGCTTTCTGGCGGCCACCAAATCGGCGCCGCTGGAGCGCCTCATGACCACCGTCGCGTTGCGTGGCATGCCGTGGTTCCTCAGTTCAGCACGTTTCTTCTCTGGCTTGCGCGACGCCAGCTGACTCGGGATCAGTCGACGGATTGCTTTGCTCGCCAGCGCCATCTGGAACTTGAGCGCGCCGCCAACCACCCTGGTTTCGTGTGCAGATGTGGGCACCGCAGGCGCGGAATCGCTCAGAATTTTGCCGCACCGTTGAAGAGCTCGATTTTCTGCTTGCCCGAATTGGCTTCCGGAAACCGAATGCGAACGTGACCACAACGATATAACGAACTCTCAATCTCAACCCTTGATGTACGGAAATGTTTGGTTACCGCCTGAGGGTAGCGCTTCTTCAAGGCTTGCGGACTTCCAGCCGTGATGTATGCTTCTTTCGAAAGACTTGAAATTCGTGCCTTGTCCGTTTCCGTGGGAAGTCTTTTCCCAGCCAAGCTCCATGGAGTGACTACTGAGACGACATCCACGGCCAGAAGTTCAGACCATACCTTGTCATGATGAGCACCTTCTGAACCGTGATGCGGAATCTTGATTGCGGCCGACTTTGGCCCCTTTCCACTGCGGTTGTGGATCACTGCTGCCCAACCAAGGTCCGGGTCCTGGCAATTCTCAAGATCGGCGCCGAGCAAGACGGACAAGTCACCGACTTCAAGCACTGAAGCTATCGAAAGGTCGTTTCTCCCGGCCGTCAGTCTCTTCTTTGCTTTCAGTGGAAGCGCGTGGAGTTCGGCTCCTATCACTTGAAGGAATTGATCGAACTGCTTGCTGGATGGTGACAGTGCCAGAAGGCGAGTTGCGAGACCATGGGCAAGCTTGGCAGCCGGCCACTCTGCGACGAGTGTATCCTCAAGAAGTCGCTTCGTCCTTCTGCCAGACGCATTCATCAGATTGATGCACTTCAGCATCTCTGTCCCGCCGCGATCCAGCTTCGTTGGCTGGTTGTCGTGAACCGCAAGAAATGCAAGAAACTCGCCATAGGTCAGAGCTGCCGAGTACCAGAAGTCCGCGCCTGCACATACGTCCAAGATCGTGCTCAGGCCCTTTATGTGATCGTCATGCCAGTGCGTCGCAACGACTGCGCACACATCGGTGGAGGCGTCAAGGCCCAGATCCGACATGTATTTCAGTGGCGCTGGCGTCCGTCGATCATCCGCCAGACAGGAGTCGATCACTATCCACCGCCTCGACCCGACATGAATGAGAACTGACTCACCGTAGCCCGGACCGAAGACGCTGATCTCGACCTCATCATCTCGAGGGGGCGTCATCCCACTCCCGAGCATCCAACTGTATCGCAAAACTCTCTACGGTCGCGTTTATCTCGTTTTCGGAATGGGCAGGAAGCCTTCGAAAAAACAATTCGGACACTCTCTGCTTGTTGCCGTTCGGAAGTCTTTGCAGACCTATCACCCACCTGAAGATAGCGCCTACTTCCAGGTTCTCGCGCTGAACGTCATTCAGATCGGAAACAGGAAAACGCGCTGCCTCGGTTGGCAGGAGTTCGCCCGTGGTCACATTGCAAAGCCGTGCGACGAACTCATCGCCTTCTATGCCTTCCACGCTCCCCTCCCACTCCATCAACGGATTCAGGGACCGCACTCCCAGATTCAAGGGCATTTCCTGAGACGCACGAACTTGCATTGACGCGACCAGGTTATCGATCAGTTGGAGCCTTTTGCTTGGATTGTTGGAAGCTCGATGGTCGGCAACGCTGTCAGGCTCATCGCTTGCCACATTATGCCTCTCGATACCTTCGAAGCAACGCGACATGAGTTGATAGCCTTCAATGTAGCCTACCGTTGCATCCCTGTCGGCAGTCCTTTCGCCAGAGTAGACGGCCTCCTTGTACCTGCTGTTGAAGATGTCTTGCCTGGTCAGGGAGTGAAGCGCCATGTCAGGAACGTTCCATGATTGCATTGATGATTGAGTCAGCTTCAGCAACTCGGGGCTCAAAGGAGTTCACCAAAGTCTCGACGGCTGGGCGGGCGCCGTCGCCTTGATCGTAGTCCAATAGCGTATGATGGTGGTTGACTTCCATGAATATTCCTGCATTTCCCTTCAACCTGACAGACGGCTCGATCTTCGCATTCGTGTTGAGGAAAGCCGCATCAAGGCGCCTCTGTCGACGCATCGTGAGGCTTTGCAGACCGCCGATCAGAGATGGATCGTCAGGTTCCATCTCTGAACCGAATTCACCCCAGGGTTCGATGGGTGCAAGTTCGCGTCCGATCCTGGTCCTTGCCTCGATGCTTGAGACGTTGAAGTGCGCCGTCCTGTTGATCCCGAACGCACGAACAGGGGTATGAACAAGAAGTTCCTCAAAGATCTGCCTGGTGATGTCCGCGACGGCGACCCAAGGCGCCGTACTGGTCTCCAGCGTAAAGCGGTCGGGCATGACAGTATATGTCCGAGTGTCAATGCTGAACGACGAGATTTCGCGAATGACAACCTGAATGTCCGTGATCGCCTCTGAAATGTCGGCTTCGACACCGGTCGCGTGGAGCCACGAGGGGTGAACAATCGCCGGATTGAAGTCGCCCAGCATCACCACAGAACAGCCAGATATCTCCGGCTCAATGCTAAGCGCCATGGTCTCCCTCCGAATGTGTTGCCAACCTGCGCATTGCGCAGACAGTTTGTCAACAAGACAGGTGACGTCCGTGACGTCAGGTGACACGAGCGGTACCCAAGTGCCGGCCAACGCGAATGCCAATTCTTGCTAAAGGTCAAAGACAACCGCTTCCAAGCACTCCACGCCCTATGGCCCTCTTCACGCAAGCCGCCGCCCAGGACCCGGAAGCGCGCCTGCAAGGCATTGAACCGTCAATGTTTTTTCCTGACCCGGTCGCGTCCGTTCACCTGCACCCGGCGTTCCGTAATCAAATGGTCACCGAATCGATTCGATCCCCGGCCCGGCGAGGTCCGCGCATGTCCTGCCCGGTTCGCGCGCCTTCCGCAAGCGCTGCGGGCGACCGGCAATCATCGCGGCCCCGCTGCCGGCTCCGGCCTCCGTTCCCGCCGGCCTGTCCCGGCCTCGCCCCATGCATGTCCGCCGCGCGCACCTTGCGTCACTCGCCGACCGGCCCGCGCGGCACGTGGTCCCGCCATTCGCCGTCGGCGAGCGCCCGGGCCTTCCGGATCCAGCGCCGCACCTGCGAGCGCATCGAGCCGTCCGGCGTCCATTCCCGGGCCACGGCCTCCGCGCCAAGGACGTCCTCCGCGATCCCGCGCTGCGTCCGGCCCGCCGCGAGGCCGTCCGTCACCGCCAGAAGCCGCT
>VYCX01000306.1 GCA_009843725.1 Boseongicola sp. SB0675_bin_26 | reverse complement strand
ATTCCACCGAAGCGTGCTGGAACACGATCCCCGCGATCACGGCCCGCCACATGGCCGCGACCGGGAAGTCGTTGCGCCCCGCGCCGCGCCGCTTCCGGAGTTCCGTCAGGAGCGCGTCGTCGGGGAGCGCGTCGAGCGCGAGCGCGAGGCGCTGAAGCTCGGGGCGGGTCTCGACATCGTCCCAGGAAAAGAGCATAAGGGGTGCGGGTGCCATGATGGGTTCCTCCGGGAACAGGACTTGTGTGGTGCAATCCGTCTGTCATGCGGCACCCGCCCCAACCAGGACGGGTCCCGGCACGCCGAAAAAATGCGGGCGTTCCGCCTGCCCGGACCGATGGCGGCCCGGGTGGTCGCGGAAGGCCGCGAACCCCGAAAGCGACATGATGCAGCCTGGCAGCGACGGAACGGGCGTGCGAATCACGCCGTTCCGGGCGAAGAAAAACTGGCGCCCCGCGAAAAGCCGTTGCGGCTCAGTCCGTTACGGACTACGCAAACGCCTCCACTTCGTCGCTTACGGGCCGAAGACCGCGCTGACGCTTTGTCCGGAATGCGTCTGGGCGATGAAGGGGCTGACATGCGAGAATTCGCTGGGATATGCGACATGGATCATCGGTTCCTGGCGTTCCAGATGCACGAAAGCCCGCGCCGGAGCGCGGGCCTCGGAATGAAGTCAAGCCAGGCTTGCGTTCCGCAGGGAATTTCAGTGGGCCACAGGCGGATTGCAAACGGGCTGTTTCGACGTTCCTCCAACCAGTGGACCCACAATCCGGAGTTCGCAGTGCCGGACAAGGCGTTGGGCCGTATCGGCAGTCGGGTCGCATTCGATGGCCACGATGTCCGGAATGCAGACATGTGGCGAAAGCTTGTGCGCCCGCACGCATGAACGCGCCCTCTCTCCGCGCGTTCACGGATTGCCAATTGCGCCAGTTTCCGAATTCGCCTCCCATGGGTTGATGACCTCAACGCCAGCCGCCTCGAACGGGGAGACATCGCGCGTTGCCACCACGGCCTTGCGCTGGACGGCGATTGCCGCGATCAGGCAGTCCTGAAAGCCGATGGCACGTCCCCGGCGACGCGCGACGGCCAGGACTTCGCCAAGCAGAAGCGCAGCGCCAAGATCGAAAGGGAACAACCTGTCCGAAAACAGTTCGACGGTGTCCTTCAGCTTGCGCTCAAGACCGTCACGCCGCTTCCCTGCGTCCAGCTTGTGGACGCCTGCGCTTATCTCTCCAACGGTGACTGTCGTCAGGTACAGGGCATCTTCGGCCTGGCGATCGAGCCACGCGAGCACGGACGGCGAGGGGTCGGGCTTGGTGACCTCGGAAATGACGTTCGTGTCGAGAATGATCATTTCAGATCCATCGGTTCGTAAGGCGTCCGGTCACGTACCAGGTCGAGATCCGAAAGATCAGCTCCGTCCCAAAGGGCTGCGATGCGACTCCCAAGACCGGTGCGGGACTCCGGCACCAGGGAGCTTTCGAGGATCTCGCGGGCCAGGGACTCCGCGCTGCAGTTCTGCTGTCGCGCGCGCGCCTTCAATGCGCGGTGCGCTTCCGAGGCAAGCTGGCGGACCAGGATCTGCGGCATGTCGTTCCTCCTTCAACGAGCGTATGCTATCACATGCCGAAACTGATAGCATGGCCTGCGGCGATACGCAATGCGGAAGGCAGGAACGGCAATGACCAGACCTGACATGCGCGTCGGTCAGTTGTAGACACGAACGCCAGAGTTCTGAAGGAGGCTCCCGCGACCACATGATTCGCTTCACTGCAGAGCGGATGGGCAGCGCGCCGATCATTCACCCCGGTCTCGCGAGGACAATCGGGACCAATATCAACGGACCTTCCGCAATTCGCGTGCCGGATTGGATCAATGCCCCGCTCGGCCGGTACTATCTCTACTTTGCCGACCATCGCGGCGACCACATTCGTCTGGCCCATTCGGACGAGATCATCGGCCCCTGGCATGTTCACGAACCGGGCGCACTGCGTCTCGAAGGCTCCGGCTTTCCAACGCAATCGTCCGAACTCGAGCCTCCTGAGCGGTTTCGAGAGAGCGTCGCTTCTGGTGATCTTCGCCCGCACATTGCTTCACCGGACGTCCATGTCGACCATGCCCGGCGGCTGATCGTCATGCACTTTCATGGATTGGAACGCGACTGCACTCAGACCACAAGGCGCATGGTGTCCAGAAGCGGCCTTGACTTCCGCGACCCGCAGCCGACCGGCGCGGATTTCTATGCCCGTGTCTTCGAATGGCGCGGCGTGACCTATGCGGCGGCGCTGGAAGGTTGGCTCTATCGCTCGCAGGACTCGGGCCTGTCGTTTCCGGACAGGACGCGCCTCGGCGACCCGTCCACCCGGCACGTCGCTGCCTTTTCATTCGAGGATGAACTTTTCCTCGTCTTCAGCCGAATTGGTGATGCGCCGGAAAGACTCCTGATTTCCCGCATTCTTACAACTGCGAACTGGCGGGACTGGCGTCTGTCAGATCCTCTGGATCTCTTGCGAGCCGAGACGCCCTGGGAGGGCGCCGGTGAGCCGGTCTCGCCATCGCGCATGGGCCCGGCCGATAGACGTGTCAACCAGTTGAGAGATCCGTTCGTATTTTGTGAAGACAATCGCCTCTGGCTGTTTTATGCGTGCGCCGGCGAATCTGGCCTGGCGCTTGCGCAGCTTCACAGCAGGTGAATGGTGGGGCAAGTGAATCTGTCGGCTCTCAATTCCCGGAACTTTCGCTTGTACCTTGCCGGCAATCTGTTTGCGCTGAATGCGATGTGGATGCTCCGCATCATCGTCGGCTGGCTGGCCTGGGACATGACGGGTTCGGCCAGCTTCGTCGGATTGATAGCATTCGTGTACTTTCTGCCCACCATATTTTTCGGGCCCTTTTTTGGTGTCTTGATCGACCGGTCAGATGTGCGTCGCGCTGCCATATTGGTCCAATCACTGTTCTTGATCGCCGCTTCGGGCCTCTGGCTAGTCCAACACTTGGAGATTCTGGGCGCAACGCACCTGCTGACATATTCCCTAGCCTCCGGCATAATAATGTCGGCGCATGGCCCGGTGCGGATGTCGATGGCGCCCAGGCTGGTCGCATCCAATGACATCCCGTCAGCGGTCAATTTTGTCTCGCTTACCTACAATGTCTCTCGCATGACCGGTCCGGCGATTGGGGGCTGGGCAATCGCGCAAATTGGCACGGGGCCGGCAACTATCGTAACTGCGTTCTGTTACTTGCCATTCCTGATGGCGCTGTCGCTCTTGCGCGTCCGGCAAGCGGCTACCAGGCCTTCGAAGCCGGACTTTCTGGGTGATCTGGCCGAAGGTGCCAGTATCGCCTTCGGAGATGCCGGCATTCGTGCCGCCCTCGCCCTCGCAGCGATCGCGTCGATATTCATATTGGGATCGCTCGAAATCCTGCCGGCAATTGCGGACGGTGTCTTTGACAAGGGAGCCGCTGGCCTGGGTCTCTTGACTGCTGCTTCCGGGCTGGGCGCGATTGTCGCCGGCCTTGGGCTGGTTTTGCTGCCGTCGGCCTTCGGCCGCAATCGCCTCCCATTGGCCGCCGCCATCAGCTTGTTCGGGGTGGCTTGCATTGCGGGCCTCGGACTGACCGCATCCTGGCCCGCTGCAATCAGCCTGGTCGCTGCCATGTCGGCCGCCGCCGCCGCATCGGGCATTATCTGCCAGTCAGTCATCCAGACTCGGATCGACGACGGGATGCGCGGACGCGTGATGAGCATGTGGGCCAGTGTCGCAATCGGAAGCAGCGCCATGGGCGCTGCCATTCTCGGAGTTGCAGTGGAATTCCTTGGATTGGGTGCGACACTGACGTTCAGCGCGATTTTCGCGGGGCTGCTGCTGGCCACAGGCCTTATTCATCACTGCTGGAAGTCTCCACCAGCAACGAGATTCGGCGATTTTGACTGACACAGGCAAAGGCTGGAGTGACACACGGTCAGTTGCGAATTCGCAAATTCCGTTCTTTCCTTCGGTGCCGATTTCTGCCTTCGGGCTTGTCGACGGTCCGGCGCACGACTTCCTGTCCCCGGACGCCGATGCAGCGCGGAATGCAGTTGGCATGACGGCGCATCGGCCGACCTCATCGCCGGTGCCAGCCGGACAGCCGTTCCTGGAAATGTCAATCCCGGTGCGGGTTCGGGCCGTCAGCCGGAACGTGGCGTGAAACCGAGACGCAAGCGCTGATTCGGGAAGAGTCGGAGGCTGCGTCCACGAAGCCTGGCTCCTCAACTTGCCGAAGGATGCGCCCGGGGTTGCATTGCGCGAAGCGCGGCAGGTATGGCACGTCTGTTTCGGCAAGAATTGCACGCGAGCTGCCATGAGATCAGTCTCAGGCATGTTTCGGAGCACTGGCGGAGCCATCTGCGGGTCACGGATCAAGGCCGGGCGGAACGGTGGCGGGAGATTGTGCGGGACAGGACTGGATGACCGGACGCAACGAAGTGATGCCCTATGTCCAAGAGGTTCTGGCCGAACAGGATGCCTATCGGAATGCTGGTCCGTCCGTGTTTCCCAGGGTGGTGCGGTCGGTCACGGCACCAATTGGACCCCTGACTGACAGGTTGATTCCTGCCAGCGCCGTTGAGACGGCAATCCGGGGCGCCGACTGGGTTGCATCGTCGTCGATCCGAACTGCGGCAATCTCCCATGAGTTCCTGGATTTCGAGGCCTGCGACGCGGCTGCAGCAGATGTGCGGCGTTGGGCGCTGGGCTATGCGGCTGCAGGTGGTGCCGCAGCGGGCGTCCTGGGGGCGGCGGGACTGGCATTTGACGTCCCTGCCACCGTCACCCTCGCACTCAGAACCGCACGGCTCACCGGGCTCTGCTATGGATTTGGCGGCGTCGGAGAGCAGGAGCGCGTCTACATTCTCGATGTCCTGCAGCTTGCCGGTGCGAACTCCGTGGAAGAGCGTGACGCGACCTTGCAACGTCTTGCCGAGTCCCGTACGCAGTTCGATCGCGACGACTGGCAAAAGATTGCGGCCATGACGGGACGGGCGACCGGTTCG
>VYCX01000201.1 GCA_009843725.1 Boseongicola sp. SB0675_bin_26 | reverse complement strand
GGCGCCCATGCGGGCCTGTCCTGGGAAACGATCCTGAACAAGCGCGAGGGCTATCGTGACGTCTATCACGGTTTCGACGTCAAGAAGGTTGCGGCCATGAGCGACGGCGAACTGGCCGCCGCCCTTCAGAACCCGGCCATCGTGCGCCATCGCCAGAAGGTGCCGGCCGCACGGACGAACGCGCACGTCTTTCTGGAAATGCAGGACGAATGCGGCACGTTTGCAGACTGGCTTTGGGGCCACGTGGACGGAACCCCCATCCGGGGCAACTGGAAGAAAGTCACGGACATTCCGGCGGTAACGCCGCTGGCCGAAGAAATCTCGAAAGCCCTGAAGCGTCGCGGCATGACCTTCGTGGGGCCAACGATCATCTACGCCTATCTTCAGGCAGTCGGCGTCGTGAACGACCACTACCGGGGATGCTGGAAAAGCGTCGATCTCGCTTGAGGCGTTCCAGGACTTCGTGACTCGCATAGCCGTCAGGCGGCAGTCCCTGGCTCGCCTGAAACGCGCGGATCGCATCCACCGTGTTCGGCCCGATGATCCCGTCACTGCCCTGCGTGTCGAATCCCCGCGCTGTCAGCAGCCGCTGCATCTCCAGTCTTTCGGCACGACCGAGATTCCTGTCTCTCCGCGGCCAGCCGGACCGGAGCGGACCACCGCCGCCCAGGCGGTCGGCAAGATGGCCCACGGCAATCACATAGGCATCGGCAGCGTTGTACTGCCTGAAGACATGGAAATTGTCGAAGATCATGAAGGCGGCGCCGCGCAGCCCGGCCGGAATCAGGATAGAGGCGAACCCGTGGCCAGGGATGCGCCGGCCCCTGGCATCGCGGACGCCCAGGGCGGTCCAGTCATTGACGGCCTTCCTGATGCGCCGGTCTGCAAGCGCAAGATCGAACCCCCGCGAAAGCGCGACCTCCATGCCCCAGGGCTGTCCCTTCCGCCAGCCGCAGCGCCGGAGAAAGGACGCCGTCGATGCCAGCGCGTCCGCCGGATCATCCGACCAGATGTCGGGGCGCCCGCCACCTCGAAAGTCCACTGCATGGTCAAGATACGTCGTCGGGATGAACTGGGTGTGCCCCATGCCGCCCGCCCAGCTTCCCTTCAGGCGCTTCGGCGGGATGTCTCCCGCCTGCACGATCTTCAGGGCCGCAACCAACTGTTCCTCGAAGAACCGCGCCCGTCGCCCGTCGAAAGCCAGCGTCGCCAGCGCCTCTATGAGGGGCGTATCGCCACGACAGGCGCCAAAGTCGCTCTCGGCTCCCCAGACGGCTGCCAGGATTGCAGCCTCGACATCGAACTTCGCCTCGATCTCCGCAAGCAGCCGCCGGTTCCGTTGCAGCGCTGCACGTCCGTCCCTCACGCGCGCATCCGAGACCACCGCGTCCAGGTAGTTCCATACTTGCCGGGTGAATTCCGGCTGCCTTCGATCGCTTCGGATCACGCCCGCATTGTAGCGAACGCCACGAAACGCGGCGTCAAAGATGCCGTCGCGAATGCCGGATGCGCGGGCTCTTGTCCGAAACCGGTCGATCCAGCGCCGGAACCCGATCTCCGGCCAGGCGGCATCCGGAACCCCCGGCCCGGCCGCGGCACGGACGTTCATTTCCCCCTCCGCTTCGGCCTTGCCGCCCTCTTCCGGGCCCTGGTCGCCTTTCGACGCGCAGGCATGCGACTCCTGCGCGCCCGAGGCAGCGGCTTGCCGTCGATCTCAAGAAGTTCCAGCAAGATGCCGCCGGTGACCGGCACCGCCTCGGCCAGCCGAACCAGCACCCGCTGCCCGACCGAAATCACGGTGTTCGTGTCATCGCCTTTCAATGTCTGCGCGGTGCGATCGAAATGGAAATGTTCGTACCCGATCGCACGGACCGGAATGAGCCCGTCAGCCCCGGTTCCGTCGAGCTCGACAAACGCCCCGAAGCGCTGGACACCGGAAATCCGCCCGGAAAGCTCTGTTCCGACCCGGTCGGCCATGTACGTCGCAAGGTAGCGGTCGCTTGTGTCGCGCTCGGCCTGCATGGAACGCCGCTCGGTGCTGGAGACGTGTTCGGAAGTGGCGCCGAGCCGCTCCGCCTCCGCGTCCGTCAAGCCATCATCTCCCCAGCCGTGGGCACGGATCAGCGCCCGATGGACCACGAGGTCCGCGTAGCGCCGAATGGGCGAGGTGAAATGGGTGTAGGCCTTCAGCGCGAGCCCGAAATGCCCGGGATTCCCCGGGCTGTAATATGCCTGCGTCATCGAGCGCAGCACGGAGAGATTGATGAGCACGCCGTCGTCCGTTCCCGCTGCGGCAGCGAGAAGCCGGTTGAGGTTCCGGGTGTTCAGGACCGCGCGTCCGTTGAAGGGAAGTCCGGCGGCCTTGGCGACCTCATGCAATGCGCGGATCTTCTCGCGGGACGGTTCCTCGTGAACCCGGAACAGGAGCGGCGTCCTTCTGCCGATGAGCGTACGCGCGGCGGCAACATTGGCGAGGATCATGAACTCCTCTATCAGCCGATGCATGTCCAGCCGCTCCTTGAATGCCACCGTTCTGACCGTGCCGTCCTCGTCCAGGACGATCTCTCGCTCCGGAAGGTCGAGATCGAGCGGCTGGCGGCGTTCGCGGGCGCTGCGAAGCGCCGCATGGGCGGCCTGGAGCGGCTTCAGGACCGTATCTCGCAGTGGCTCCGTCCTTTCGTTGGGCCGGCCATCCAGTGCGGCCTGCGCCTCTTCATAGCTGAGCGCGGCAACCGATCGGATCAGGGCGCGCTGGAATTCGTGCGCGATCAGTTCCCCCTTTGCGTCAATTACAAGACGGGCGGCAATGCATGGCCGTTGCTCGCCTTCGAGGAGCGAGCAGAGGTCTCCGGACAGGCGATCGGGCAGCATCGGGACCACGCGATCCGGAAAGTATGTCGAATTGCCACGCTCGCGGGCCTCGAGATCGATGGCGCTTCCGGACCTGACGTAATGTGCGACGTCGGCGATGGCGACCCAGAGGACTTGCCCGCCTGCGTTGTCCGGATCCTGGTCAGGTTCTGCCCAGACCGCATCGTCATGGTCGCGCGCGTCCACCGGATCGATCGTGACGAAAGGCAGCGATGTCAGATCCGCTCGCTTGCCGGGGGCCACGGGCCGCGCGGCATCCGCTTCCGTGATGACCCCGTCCGGAAAGTCATCCCGAAGCCCGTGCTGGTGAATGGCGATCAGCGAAACGGACCTGGGCCGCGACGGGTCGCCGAGACATGAGGCAATGCGTGCATGAGGAAGGCCCAGACGCGCCCTTGGACCGGTCTGTCCGGCTTCGACCAGCTCGCCGTCCTTCGCTCCGCCATCCGCGCCTGGCGGCACATGCCATTCCCTCGACGCGCCCTTGTCGATCGGCACGATGCGTCCGCCGGAATCCGACTTGCGGAATATGCCCAGGATCTTGCCAGGGGTGGTGCCGATGCGGCGGATGACACGGGCTTCGTGGGCGTGCGTGTCGCCCCTGACCTCTTCGAGGCGCGCGAGAATGCGGTCTCCCGGTGCCAGTGCGGGATCACCGGATCTCTGCAAGACCAGGATCGTCGGCGCCTGCCCCTGACCCTGCCGTTCCAGCGGGCGCGCAAGCAGGTGTCCGTCGGTGTCAAGCCCGTCCACCTGCAGAACCGATACTGGCGGGAGGCGATCCGGGTCGCGAAAGGTCTTGCGGCGCTTCGCGAGCTGGCCTTCGGCTTCCAGTTCCCTCAACTGACGCTTGAGATCGAGCCGGGCCGCGCCCTTGATGCCGAACGCTCTTGCGATGTCGCGCTTCGACGCCTTCGACGGGTTGCGGGAGACCCAGGCAAGGATGTCTTCTTTCGAGGGAATCCGGGTCATGTCCGGCGCGTATCACGGGACATGAACCAGGTCACGCCGGTTGGCGACGCGCAACATGCGCTCATGGCCACGCCGTCACGGCTTCAGTCGGGACCGGATCCGGACGGAGGAAAGTCGGGTCCGTCACCGAAGATCGGAAGCCGTGTCAACGTCGGCAAGCGTGTCGACAATCGCGATCGGCCTTGGAAGCGTGGGAAGCGCGTCGGCCAGGGTTTCCGGATGCGACCAGCGCGTGCCCCGAAACAGGTCCTTCGGCGGCCTCTGCGGACAATGGAGGCCGATCATCCAGAATCCGCCATCTTCGGCAGGGCCGATGACGGATCGGGCGCGGCCCAGTGCCGAGAACCCGGCGGCAACGTGTTGCCTGCCGATTCCAGGAATGTCCGATCCGATGAGCAAGGTCGGTCCCGGTGATGCCGCAAACGCACGCGTCATCCTCTGGCCCAGATCCCCGGACCCTTGCGGTATGCGCGAAAGGCCGGGCGGCCAGACCCGGCTCTTGAAGCCCTCGCTGTCAGGCGTGACGGCAAGGACCGTCAGCCAGCGGGAATCGCTGAGACGGCGCAGGAGTCGCGTGGTCTGATGCCGGTACCACCATGCCGCGTTCACCATGCCGATTTCCCGCCCAAGACGCGTCTTGACCCGGCCCGGGCGCGGCTCCTTGACCATGACAATCAAGATCTGCTGCCTCACAGGGAAAGGACCATTTCGCGATGCGGGATGCCTGCATCGAAGTATTCGGGGCCGGTGACTTCAAAGCCGAGAGCCTCGTAGAACCCGACCGCGTGGACCTGGGATCCAAGGCTTGCCCGGGCAGCGCCCTGCTTTCTCAGTTCATCCAGGGCCGCGTGCATGATGTCCTTGCCCAGGCCGCGACCGCGCTTGTCCGCGAGAACCGCCACACGGCCGATTCTGCCTGTCTCGCCATCGATCAGGAGACGCGCGGTGCCGACGGGCTTGCCGCAATCGAAGGCGACGAGATGGATTGCCTCGTCGTCGCGGCCGTCTCGCTCGTCCGCTTCGGAAACTCCCTGTTCCTCGATGAAGACGCGGGCGCGAATATCCAGCACTGCCGGCATGTCGCGTGTTTCGGCCCGGCGAATCATGCAAAATACCTGTCGAGAATGCGGCGGTAGACTGCCGCGAGCTGTGCTATCTGCGCGATTTCGACGCGTTCGTCGACTTCATGCATGGTC
>VYCX01000292.1 GCA_009843725.1 Boseongicola sp. SB0675_bin_26 | reverse complement strand
TGGTCTCCTCCCGCTGCGCGTGGGTCGGCGCCAGGATCACGGTCCGTCTCCGCGCCTCCGGCGGAAGCGCAAGCCAGAGATTGGCCGCCGTCTCCGGCAGCCTGTCCGGCGGAAGCTCCTTCACGTCGGCGCCAAGGGCCTGGACCGCAAGGTCCGCGTCCCCCGCGACCATTTGCGTCACGGCCGCCTTGAGGTCGACGGACCGCTGCCGGAGGACGTCGTCCATGCGGGCCGTCTCCATGCCCGCCTCCTGCAGCAGCCGGAACGGCTGGCCCGCCTCGACCGACCTCAATTGGAGCCTGTCGCCGACGAGCGCGAGCCGGGAGGCCCCGAGCCTCTCCGCGACGTTCTGGAGGCTGCGCATCTGCACCGTGCCGATCATGGACGCCTCGTCGACCACGATCACGGCGCCCCGGAACCGCTCGCGGGCCTCCCGAAGCTCCGGGCCGTCGGCATCGCCGAGATCCCCGTAGCGCGCCAGCATCCATTGCAGCGTGGTCGTGCCGATCCCGGCCTCCAGGGCCAGGACGCGGGCCGCCGCCGAGGACGGGGCGAGGCCGATCACCGGGCGGTCCCCGGCGAGGCGGACGACCTCCTTCAGCATGCGGGTCTTGCCCGTGCCCGCGAAACCCTGGACGCCGACGATCCTGTCCTCCGAAAGAAGGATCGTGCGGACCGCGTCCCGCTGCCCGTCGGTCAGCGTCGTGTCTTCGAGCCGTGCGGAGACGTCCCTTTCGTCCGCCAGCGGCGCACCCTTGCCCCGGCCCTCCCGCATGGCGGAGATCACGTCGCGCTCCGCCTCGAGCGTCCGTCGCGTGGTCAGGTCGCCGGACGTCGTGTCCACCAGGTTCCTGTCGACGCGGAGCCGGTCGATGGCCGCCTCCAGCTCCCCGTGCGAATGCCGGCCAGGATCCCGTCCCAGCGCGGCGGCGAGCAGGTCCGTCCTCCGGAAGACGCATTGGCGTTCCTCGAGATGCTCCGTCGCCTGCCAGACGGCCTCCAGCGGCGACAGTCTCGGCCGCTCCGGCGCCCGGTCGGGGCGTGCCTTCCGGTCCCTCCGTGCCTCGACGAGGCCGAGCGTCTCGGCCCGCTGCCGCCAGAGCTTCACGAGTTCGCCCTTGACCGGCTCCACCTTCCTGCCCCGTGTCGCGAGGGTCGCGGCCTGCGCGTTCGCGGTCGTGTACTCCAGGCCCTCGCTCTCCATGTGTTTCAGGATGTCCTGCCTGCGCGTCGAGAACGCCTCCAGCCATTCCCGCGACCATCCGGCGATCTCGAAGCTCGGCAGCCCGCCGACCGTCGTCGGGGTCAGTTCGTAGCCGAGGTCCCTGAGCCGCCGCGCCAGGTCGTTCCGGTACCACGCGCCGAACACGCGCCGGTTGCGCTTCAGCAGCGTCGGCTCGACGCTGCGCCACTCGCCCTTCACGTTGCGCGTCATGTTCGCGACCACGGCATGCGTGTGGAGCTGCGGGTCGTTGTTGCGGCTCGCCATGTGCCGGAACGTGGCCGCGACCAGCCCGTTCGCCGCCTCGCGCGGCCGCCTGCCCGTCGCGGGGTCGTAGCCACGGGTCTGGAAATGTTCGCGCTCGATCCAGTCGAGCGTCGCGCGGACGGCCTCGTCATGGGCGTGCATCACCGCCCGCCTGCCGTGGTAGAGCGCCTCCAGCGAGACCGACTTCGGCGCCGAGAACGTCATGTCCCAGCCGGGACGGTGCTGGCGCTCCCCGTCGATGACGCGGCCCAGCATGACGTCCGTGCCGGGCACGTGGCCGGACAGGATCGAGATGAACCTGCGCTTGCCGACGCGCTGGCCGAGCCCAAGGGCCTCGGCGCCCTCGCCGTGCCAGCGGTTGGCGGAGCGGTGGGAGCCGTCGTTCCGCGCGAGGTACTCGTGCAGGAAGTAGCCGAAGGTCTGCTCGGCGCTGGCAAGCTGGCGCGGGCCGGACAGCATCAGGGGCCCTCGCAGGCGGGTAGGGTAGGAAAGGCGAGCCCGGTCACGACATTCCGCAGCCCGTTTGGATTGCAGTTGAATCTCGTCCTGGCTGTCGCATGGTCGATCCGTCTCACAGCGTTTCGTCCGTTGCTGATGCCATCTGATGATGGCATGCTACAGGACAGCAATTGCAACTCGCAACTCGCGGGCACCGAGATTGCGCGAACGAGCAGAATTGAGACACGCATGAAAATCGTACCGCCGGAGCCTTCTGTCGGCCTGTACATCGAGGGCTTCGAGGAACCGGACATTCTTCAGCGAAGGAAGACCGGCGATGCCCTTTCCGATCTTCTGAACCGAATTGACGACCCACTTGTCGTCGCCCTCGATGGTAGGTGGGGGACCGGCAAGACCTATTTCCTGAAGCGCTGGGCAGGAACGCACGAGGGCGCGACCACCGTATATTTCGATGCCTTTGCCCATGACTACGTCAGCGACCCTCTCCCGGCCCTGGTCTCCGTTCTTGAGGAACGGCTCATGGGACTGGGCACGGACGGTGCCCCGGTGAAATGGGAGGACATCTTTCCGTCGATGAAGGATGCCGCGTTCAGGCTGGCGAAACCGCTCGCGCGGGCCGGGCTGACAGCCGTCGGAGCGGGTGTCGTCGTGAAGGCGGCCGACGAACTGAAGAAGGCGACGGACGAAGAGGCTGCAAACGGGCCTGATGGATTCTGGAAAGCCGAGCAAGGACGGCGGCAGGCCATGCAGGAATTCAGTGAGGCCGTCGAAACTCTCGCGGAACCTGCGGGTGCCGACCACGAAGGCGCAACCGTGATCTTCGTGATCGACGAACTGGATCGCTGCAGGCCGGACTACGCCCTCGAATTGCTCGAGGTGATCAAGCATTTCTTCGCGGTGCCGCGCGTGCATTTCGTGCTGGGCGTCAACCTTGAAGCCCTCGAAGGCATGGTTCGCGCCAGGTACGGTCCGGACATCGACGCCCACAGGTACCTGGGCAAGTTCATCCATGTCAGGCTTGACCTCCCCGATGAAGTCAGTGGCGGCGGGCAGAAGAAGACCATGCTTGCATATCTTGACCATCTCGTGCGTGAGATGGGCATCCCGCGTTACATTCATGATCCATTGAAGGAGCAGATCGAAATCGTCGCCCGCGCCAACCATGTCTCTCTGAGGGACGTCGGAAGCATCGTGTCGTCGGTGTCGCTCGCCAGCGATGCGGTGGTGCGGAATCCGGAGAACCGGCAATTCCTTCCAGGCTGGATCGCGGTCATGAACACCTTGATCATTTCCAGGACGGTCCGGCCGGACCTCCATCCCAGGTTCCTGAACGCGACGGTCACGCCGGCGGACGTGGAGTCGTATCTGGGCACGGGCGAGGAGGAACTGAGGCCCGTGCTGGGCAACGGGCGCGACCAATTCCTGAACGTGTCAATCCTTTACCACACATGGCTCTATCTTTCGCAGCATGACGGGTTCAACGATTACGGCCCGGAATTCCTCGACGCCATACCCAATCAATTTGGCCGACCTCCAATTCTGGAAGATCCCAAGACCATTCCAATGACAGTCCATCGCCAATGGCTTGACCGGCTAAGCTTCTACGCGCCCGATCAGCCTTGAGGACGGCAAGAACGCCTCACCACATGATGATGCCGGCGTCCGGATCCTTCCTGATGACTTGATGGACGAATGAAAGGAATGCTGCCGTCAGGTTTCTTGCTCATCCCTTCAACCAGCTTGATCGTCAGTTCCGGATTTTGCATTCAACTGGCCCCCGTGGAAGACAGGCTGCTTCGCAAGTCTCACTGCCGTGCAAGTGAAGCAAGTCGTGGGGCAGTGGATCACTTCGGAAATCCGGTATGCATTTGCGCATCGGTAGGATATGGCGGCGTGGCGTTTGAAATCCCGTGCATCGCTTCGAGACTGGGGCACAAAGTTGTCATCAGGATGGCGGCAACCGGGACAGTCCAAGTTCCTTGAGAAACGCGTTGTGCTTCGCCGCTGATTCTCGGATCTGCCCCTTGACCGCGACCATCTCCGCATGTGTGGCCGACAGGTCGATCATGACCTCGGGCTCGGCCGTGCTGACATAGCGGGGGATGTTCAGGTTGAATCCGTTGTCCTCGATCTCGTCCATCTCCACGCGCCTGGCATACCGCTCGATGCTCTGCGGGCGCTCCCGGTAGGTGTCGATGATCTTCTCGATGTGCTCGTCGGAAAGGGAGTTCTGCCGCTTGCCTTTCTCGAAATGCTCCGAAGCGTTGATGAACAGGACATCATCCGGCTTCTTGCATTTCTTCAGGACGAGAATGCAGACCGGGATGCCGGTCGAGTAGAACAGGTTTGCCGGCAGGCCTATGACAGTGTCGATGTGCCCGTCGTCGAGGAGCTTGCGGCGGATCCTCTTCTCCGCGCCACCTCTGAAGAGTACGCCGTGCGGCACGATTATGGCCATCACGCCGTCGTCCTTCAGGTAGTGAAAGCCGTGCAGCAGGAACGCGAAGTCCGCTGCTGACTTCGGGGCCAGTCCGTAGTTCTTGAAGCGCACGTCCTTGGTCAGTACTTCGTTCGGGTCCCAGCGGTAGCTGAAGGGCGGATTTGCGACCACCGCGTCGAAACTTGGTTTCTTCGCCGGGTTCGTCTCGCGGAGCATGTCCCAGTCGTTGGTCAGGGTGTCACCGTGGTAGATCTCGAACTCCGTGTCCTTCACTCCGTGCAGCAGCATGTTCATGCGCGCGAGGTTGTAGGTGGTGATGTTCTTTTCCTGCCCGTAGATCCTGGCAGTTCCGTGCTGCCCCATGCGATTTCGTACATTGAGCAAGAGCGAACCCGAGCCGCAGGCGAAGTCCAGCACGCTCCCAAGGCGGTTGCGCTTGCCCGTCTTCGGCTCCTGGCTGTCGAGCGTGACGATCGCGGAGAGGATGTTGGAAATCTGCTGCGGCGTGTAGAACTCGCCAGCCTTCTTGCCCGATCCCGCAGCGAACTGGCCGATCAGGTACTCGTAAGCATCTCCCAAGGTATCGCTGTGGGTGGAGAACTCCCAATGGCATTTCTTTTGACCGCAGGGTCCGACCGGACTCTTTTTGGGACTCCC
>VYCX01000454.1:4838-5052 GCA_009843725.1 Boseongicola sp. SB0675_bin_26 | reverse complement strand
TCGCTGCACGGTTCGCTTGCGTTCACCGGCGTAGGTCACGCGACCGATCGCGCTGTGATCCTGGGACTCGCGGGCTTCGCGCCCGACACCTACGACATGGCCAGAGCCGAGGCGGTCCTTGAGGATGTACGCAAGGAGAAGCGCGTGACGCCGGACGGACTCGACCCGCTTTCCTTCGATCCCGAAGCGGATCTCCGCTTTGACTACGATACGC
>VYCX01000454.1:4246-4828 GCA_009843725.1 Boseongicola sp. SB0675_bin_26 | reverse complement strand
GCCTACGAGCGGGCTCTCCAGGGACAGAACTCGACGCTGGTGATTACGCCTGACAGCGAGTTCTTCGAGTTCCTGGACGGGGTCGGCATGGACCCCGTCAGCACGACGGCAAATTAAGGGGCATGGAACTCGCGCTTCTCGGGATTGGCCTCGTGCTTGTCATCGAGGGCCTTGTTCTCGCCTTGCTGCCGAACCGGCTGGACGAACTGGTGAGGGCAATCGCGTCCTGGCCGCTGGAGACACGCCGGGCATGCGGTCTCGGCGCTCTTGCCGTTGGCGTGTTTCTGGTTTGGCTCGCACGAACCTAGGACCGTCCGCACCGACCAACCGGCGGACTCCTGGGCGGCGGCCGGTCAGGATGACTGCCTGAATCGTGGCCGCAGGACGCCTTTCCCTCCGGGAATGTCGCGTAGAGACGCCCAGACGCTGCAAGCCTCCGGCAGAAAGGGTTCATGTTCCTGAGCGTCTTTGAAGTGTTCAAGGTGGGCGTCGGCCCATCGTCCTCTCACACCATGGGGCCGATGGTGGCCGCCGGACGGTTTCTCGAGAGCCTTCGGACTTCCGCATTCAAGCCGCACGGCC
>VYCX01000454.1:0-4236 GCA_009843725.1 Boseongicola sp. SB0675_bin_26 | reverse complement strand
GCCGGGGCACGCCAACGGCCTCAGGCTATATGCCACCGACACCGAAGGCGACGTGATCCGGCATGAGACCTACTATTCCGTCGGTGGTGGATTCGTCCTGACCGAAGCCGAGCTTGAGGAAGGCGGGACCAAGGAAGACGGCCCGCCTGTGCCCTATCCGTTCCAGTCGGCGGCCGAAATGCTGGAGATGGCGAGCGCCGACGGCAAGAGCGTTGCGGAGATGAAGCGGGCGAACGAGCTGACTCGAATGAATTCGGCTGAGCTTGACACCGGACTGCAGCGAATCTGGAAGGTCATGCACGAGTGCATGGAACGCGGCCTTAGCACCGAGGGCAGGCTTCCGGGCGGCTTGAACGTGCGTCGTCGCGCCGCCGCAATACGTGCAGGCCTGGAGGCCGAACGCGGCACGAACCTGACTGCGCCGCACGTCGTGAATGACTGGATCAGCGCCTACGCCATGGCCGTCAACGAGGAAAACGCGGCCGGCGGCCAGGTCGTGACCGCGCCGACCAACGGTGCCGCAGGTGTGGTCCCCGCGACCATCCGGTACTGGATCGACCATGTGCCGAGCGCGCATTCGTCACGCATTGGCGAATTCCTCCTGACCGCCTCTGCCATTGGCGCGCTCATTAAGCACAACGCATCGATTTCGGGCGCCGAATGCGGATGCCAGGCCGAAGTCGGCTCGGCGTCGGCCATGGCTGCCGGCGGACTGGCCGCCGTGATGGACGGCACGCCCGAGCAGGTGGAGAACGCCGCGGAAATCGCCCTTGAGCATCACCTCGGAATGACTTGCGATCCCGTGAGGGGCCTGGTGCAGGTTCCTTGCATCGAACGGAACGGGCTCGGCGCGATCAAGGCTGTGTCGGCTGCATCGCTGGCGCTTCGCGGCGACGGCAAGCACTTCGTGCCGCTCGATGCCGCCATCGAGACCATGCGCCAGACCGGCGAGGACATGAGCAAGAAGTACAAGGAAACCGCTCTTGGCGGTCTCGCAGTCAACGTCCCGAATTGCTAGCCCCGGGCCCGCTCCTTGAATGCCTCCGGTCGCGCTTCTCGCGCCATGTGATCCAGCACCGCGTTCACGAAGCTCTTTTCCCTCCCCTCGGGGAAGAATGCCTTTGCCACGTCCACAAACTCGGAAATTATCACTCGTGGCGGCACCTCGCTCCCGACCAGTTCCGCACCTGCCGCGCGAAACAGCGCACGCAGAACGGGATCGATCCGGTCAATCGGCCACTTGGCGACAAGCGCCCGTTCCGTCATCTGGTCGAGCCGCGCCTGCCAGGTCACGGCATCATCGACAAGCTTCCGAAACAGGCCCCTGTCTCCCGCCGCCAGTTCCAGGCCGTCGAGCTCTTCGGCGAATCGGTGATCCTCGAACTCGTTCTGAACGGTCGTCGCCGACTGGCCGCTGGCCTCCATCTGGAACAGCGCCTGCACGGCATGGAGCCGCGCGACGCTTCGCTTCTGCCGCACGAGGGTCATGAGAATCCGGAGACCTGGGCGGACCTGGTCTCGCTCTCCGGCGGAGCGAAGCGCCGCTTGAGCGCAACGAGATGGAGCGCAGCGGCTGCAGCACCCCCGCCCTTGTTTTCTTTGCGGGGATCCGCGCGCACCGCCGCCTGTTCGCGGGTTTCCACCGTCAGAATGCCGTTGCCTATGCAGGCGCCTTCAACACCCAGAAGCTGCAAGGCCCGGTTCGAATTGTCACAGACGGTCTCGTAATGCGTTGTTTCACCTCGAATCACGCAGCCAAGCGCAACGAAGCCGTCGTATTCGGCCTGCCGGAATGCAATGCCAATGGCTGTCGGCACCTCCAGTGCACCCGGAACCTCGACCAGATCGACCTTGGCCGAGACTTTCGCCAGCTCGGCTTGGGCTCCATCCACGAGATCAGTGGCGACATCGACGTAGTACGGGGCGACGACAATCAACATCTTCGGCGGAACTTCGAACACCGGCAGTTCCAGCGTATGGTGGGACTGCCCGGCCATCAGCCAAGATCCGAGATCGTGCGCGTACCGACGATTTCGAGGCCATAGGCCTCGAGACCCACGATCTTTGGCTGGGGCGAATTGGTCAAGAGCACCAGTTGCGACAGTCCGAGCGAGGACAGGATCTGGGCTCCCAAGCCGTACTGCCTGAGTGTCTGCGGCGAAACGCTGTCTCCACCCTTCAGCTTCATCGTCGTGTCCCTGAGCAGCACCAGGACCCCGCGCCCTTCGTCCGAAATGAGTTGCATGGCATCGCCGAACTCGTTCCTTCGCCCCGCCGGTCCAAGGCCAAGCACGTCAAGCATCGGATCCAATGCATGCATCCTCACAAGGCAGGGTTCTGGCGAAGAAATGTCGCCCTTGACCAAAGCGATGTGCTCGTCGCCATGGGCGGTGTCGGAATAGATCCGCATCTCCCATTCGCCGCCAAACTCGGACGTGACCGTCTTGCGGCTTGTGACGGCGACAAGGTTGTCGTGGCGTCGGCGGTAGGCAATGAGATCACTGATCGTGCCGATCTTCAGGCCGTGCAGTTGCGCAAACGCGACCAGGTCCGGCAGGCGGCTCATCGTGCCGTCCTCGTTCATGATCTCGCAGATCACGGCAGACGGGTTCAGGCCCGCCAGGCGCGACACGTCAACCGCAGCCTCCGTATGGCCCGCACGCACGAGCACCCCGCCGTCGCGTGCGCGCAAGGGAAAGATGTGCCCCGGCGTCGCGATGTCGGCAGAGGTCGTGGACTGGTCGATCGCCGCCGCGACCGTGCGCGCGCGATCATGGGCGGAAATCCCGGTCGTGACTCCTTCCCGCGCTTCGATGGACACCGTGAACGCCGTCTCGTGCCGCGAGGAGTTGTGAGACGCCATCAGGGGAAGGCCGAGCGCGTCGCAGCGCTCGCCGGTCAGCGAAAGGCAGATCAGGCCCCGTCCGTGGGTCGCCATGAAGTTGATTGCCTCGGGCGTCGCCATCTGGGCCGGAATGACCAGATCACCCTCGTTCTCGCGATCCTCGTGATCGACAAGAATGAACATGCGACCGTTCCGCGCATCATCGGTAATTTCCTCGATCGAGGAAATGGCGTCGCACCAGTGGCGGTCAGCCTCTTGGCTGGCTTCTATTGACATCGGAAGAGTCCGGACTTGCCTATCGCGCCCCGCCAATAGCCCAGCGAAGGAATTAAGGCCAGAGGCAACGCCGCCTTCCCGATACCGAACCAATGTTGGCGCAAGCCTACGCCCAGTCGGCGAATCCGTGCCGGTCCTTGAGCGCCCCTTGCTGCCTTGTTCAGACGCACGGCACAGCGGACAGGCGTTTCGGCTTCGAACGTCACGTCGTCGCACGGCCTTGCCTCACCCATCCCGCAACGACATGCCTTCGAAGGCCGATCAAGCTTGCTCATCTGGCATTCTTGCCGGCCTTCTGGATTCATTGCGCTCATCGAATGGGACGTCAGGACCTTTGGGAACCCCTAGTCACTCCAGGCATGCTGACATGCTCCGGATCAGTCTTTCGATGCGAAATCCAGGGGCCTTTTACATTCACTGCATTCGTCGCTAAGGTGTCTTCCAGATCAGGAGACTCCCCGAAATTTCGGGCTGTTGGCAGCGTCTCGGAATTCTTTGGCAGCCTTCAGGTCACAGCACGTGCGCAGGCGCACAGAATGACACGGAGAACCAGATGAAACACATGAAATTCACAGCCAGCCTACTGACGGCCACGACCCTTGCCCTTGCCGGCTCCGCCGCTGCGCAGGATCAGCAATTCATTTCGATCGGCACGGGCGGGGTGACGGGCGTCTACTATCCAACGGGCGGCGCGATTTGCAGGCTTGTGAACCGCGACCGGAAGGAGCATGGCCTTCGCTGCGCCGTGGAGTCGACCGGCGGGTCGGTCTACAACATCAACACGATCAAGGCCGGCGAACTGGAGTTCGGCGTGGCCCAGTCCGACTGGCAGTATCACGCCTACCACGGCACATCAAAGTTCGCCGACAACCCTTTCCCCAACATCCGGGCGATGTTCTCGGTCCACCCCGAGCCCTTCACTCTGCTGGTGCGTGGCGACAGCGGCATCACTTCCTTTGAGGGACTCAAGGGCCATCGCGTGAACGTGGGCAATCCAGGTTCCGGCCAGCGTGCCACGATGGAAGTGGTGATGGACGCGTTCGGCATAGCCATGGACGACTTCGCCCTGGCCACCGAATACAAGGGCTCTGAAATGGCCAAGCAGATCTGCGACG
>VYCX01000177.1 GCA_009843725.1 Boseongicola sp. SB0675_bin_26 | reverse complement strand
ATCACCGGCGTGCACTGCGCAAACGACACGATCGGCTACGGCGTTCTCGAGGCGCTTCGCGCCGAGGGAATGGATGTCCCGATCGTCACCTATGACGGCAACCCGCAGGCGGTTGACCTGGTCGCCGAGGGCAAGATTCTGGCAACGGTCTTCACCAACCCGCATTGGGGCGGAGGCATCACCGCATCGCTCGCCTATCATGCTGCAGTCGGGCACTTCAAGCCGTCGGACGAGCCGCACGAGCATCGGGAGTTCTACGGGCCGACGATCTTCATCACGCCGGACGACGCGCGTGAATTCAAGGCGAACTACCTTGACAACGTGCCGACTTACGACTGGCAGGACTTCTGGGGCCCGTCGAACGGCCAGATCATGTACAAGTGACAAGGTGACCAGTGGGCGTGGCCGGTCAGGCCGGCCGCGCCGCCTCGCCGACCACGCCTCGGCTTGACTCTTGACAGGAACCCATTGCGGCTCTTCCAATGAGCGGTTCAGGCACGGAGGGCCGGACGATGACCGACATATCCGCGCAGACGGAAGCCCTCGGCGGGTTGCTGACGAGGGACCGGATCGTCAGATGGGCTCCGATTCTGGTGCTCGTCGCCCTGGTTCTGCTGTTTCCGTTCTTTGAATTCCTGTCCGATCTTCTGGAAGGCAAGGAACACGTCTATCTTCTTGATTCTCGTTTCTTCTCAATAAGAAACGGGGCCCGCATCGGCATCGCGGCCACGCCGGCGCTCATGGTGGCGGTCGGCGCGACCTTCATCATCATCATGGGTTCCATCGATCTCTCGATGGAAGGCACGATCTCGGTATGCGCCGTCCTTTTCGCGTTTGCATTCCTCGGCTGGGGCGGCACCTTGGCAAGCTGGGCCTGGCTGGCAATTCCGCTGGCTCTCGTGGTTGGAGCTATTCTGGGTTTCGTCAACGGGATGATTCATGTCCGGCTCAAGATTCCGAGTTTCATGGCGTCCCTGGCGATGGGCTTCGTGGGCACCGGCCTCGCCCTGCTTCTGACCGGAGGCGACCGGCTGCGGGTCGAGGACGAGCTGTTCCGTTCGCTCCTGACAGTGCGCTGGCTGAACTTCCCCATCATGTGCTACGTGGCGCTGGCCTTTCTTCTGCTTGCCTGGTTCATTCAGTCCCACACTGCTCTGGGCCGGAACTTCTATGCAGTGGGTGGCGGCGAGCAGCTGGCGCAGTCCAGCGGCCTGAACGTGGCCCGAGTGCGCATCATGGGGTTCACGCTGGCCGGCATCTTCTTCGCCGTAGGCGCCCTGCTGGCCGTGGGCCGCATCGGCATCGCGGAGACCGCAACCGGCAACAACTTCATGTTCGTGTCGATCACCGCCGTCGTGGTCGGCGGCACGGCGCTATGGGGCGGAATCGGCGGCGTCTGGAACACGCTCGTCGGCGTGCAGATCGTCAATGTCATCAACAACGGAATGGTCGTGATCGGGTTGCCGCCATACGTGCAGGACGGCGTCCTTGGCGCGCTCGTGATCCTGGCGGTTGCGCTTTCGACCAATCGCAGGTCGGTCACCTTCGTCAAATAGGAACGGCTCCATGTATGCCCTGAACAAGGTCGACAAGCACTTCCCTGGCGTTCACGCGCTGAAGGCGGTCGATTTCCAGGTCGGTCGAGGCGAGATCGTGGGTCTCGTTGGCGAGAACGGCGCCGGAAAGTCCACCCTGATGAAGATCATCTACGGCGCCTACCAGCCCGACGGCGGCTCGATCACGATCGACGGCACGACCATGCGCTTTCAGAACCCGCGCCAGGCCATGAATCACGGGATCGGGATGGTGTTCCAGGAACAGTCGCTGATCACCAACCTGACGGTCATGGAGAACATCTTCCTGGGCTACGAGCAGCAGTTCGTGAAGTTCGGCATTGTCGACTGGAGAGCCATGGCGAAGGCCGCGCGCCGTCAGCTGGCAAAGGTCAAGCTCGACGTCGACCCCGCGGCCGTGACGTCCCAGCTTTCCTTTGCGCAGCGCCAGCTCGTGGAACTGGCGAAGGTGCTGACGCTCGAGGAACGGATCGATGGCGATCTTGTCATCCTGCTGGACGAACCCACGTCGGTCCTCGCAAAGGAGGAGGTGGAGCTGCTGTTCCAGCTTGTGCGCGACCTGGCCAAGCGCGCGTCGTTCATTTTCGTCAGCCATCGCATCGACGAGGTCCTGGAGCTCTCCGATCGCATTTACGTCATGAAGGACGGTGCGGTTGTCGACGTGGTGGACAGCGACGAGGCGGACGTGGACGACATACAGCACAAGATGGTGGGCCGGGAGATCGACAAGGAGTACTACCGCGAGCAGAAGCAGTCTCCGTATGCTGCCGACGCGCCGCTGATTCGATTTGACAACGTGAGCGTGGACAACCGCTACCGCAACATCTCGTTCGACCTTCATCGCGGCGAAGTCCTGTGTCTCGTCGGCACGGAGGGTTCCGGTCGCGAGGCGATCCTGCGCACGATTTTCGGGCTTGAGGCCCCGACATCCGGCAGCATCACGATCAAGGGCGAGCAGGTCGCGCGCTTCACCGCCACGGGCGGAGTTGCGCGGGGCGTCGGGTATGTGCCGCGCGAGCGCAAGGTCGAGGGCATCGTGAACGGCATGAACGTCTACGAGAACATGACGCTGAGCCAGCTGAACAAGTATTCAAACCTTGGCGTTCTCCGCGTTGGCGACGAGAAGGAGATGGCGAAGGACTGGGTCGACAGGCTTGCGATCAAGACCCCGGACATCCGCAAGGACTGCGGCGGCCTGTCCGGCGGCAACCAGCAGAAGGTCGTGCTGGCCAAATGGCGTTCGGGCGGATCGGACATCATCCTTCTCGACCATCCCACGCGCGGGCTGGACATCGGCGCCAAGGAGGACGTCTACGAAATGGTCCGCGAAATGAACGACGCCGGCGTTGGCATAGTGCTCGTGGCCGACACGCTGGAAGAGGCGATCGGCCTTTCGCACACGATCATCGTCATCAAGGACGGCGAGTTCCAGAAGCGTTTCGACGGGACTCCAGGCGCGAAGCCATCGCTCTACGACCTCGTCCACCACATGATCTGAGGATCCGGCCCATGAACCTAGAACGCATCAAGCCGCACTTCCCATGGATGACATTGCTGGCGCTGGTCTGCGTTGTCGGTGCGGCAAACCCGGCGTTCTTCGACCCGCTTGGCCTCCTGTCTCTGGTCACCGACGTCGTGCCGCTCTTCATCATGGCGCTTGGCATGACATTCGCGATCTACATCGGCGGCATAGACCTGTCGGCGCAGCAGGTGGCGAACATGGTGACGGTCGTGGCCACCGTCTATCTTTCGCAGTTTGGAATCGGCGTGGCCGTGATCTGCATTCTCGCAGGCTTCCTCTTCGGGGCGGTGTCCGGGTTCGTGACCACCCGGCTGTATGTGCCGTCATTCGTCTCGACGCTTGCGATGGGCTTCGTCGCGCTGTCTGCCGCCAAGTACCTTTCAGGCCAACGCGCGCTTTCCATGGACGTGACCGAGAGAAACACGAGCTTTGGCTGGATGTTCGACAGCACTGCCGGCGTGCCGCACCAACTGGCCATCGCGATCGTGCTGCTGGCTGTCGCGTGGTTTCTCCAGACAAGGACGAGCTTCGGGCGAGCGCTGAAGGCGGTCGGCTCGGGGGAACTCGCGGCAGTTGCCTCGGGGCTCAACGTTGATCGCGTGAAGATACTTGCCTTCGCGATTTCCGGAGCCTTTGCAGGGATCGCTGGACTGGTGTTCTCGGTCAAGCTTTCGGGCGGCGACGCGAACCTGGCAAACGGCTTCCTTCTCCTGGCAATCGTGGCCGTGCTCGTCGGTGGAACGCCCCTCACGGGTGGGGTTGGCGGCGTGATCAACACCGCCATCGGCACGTTGATCGTAATGGTGATCCGCGCGGCCATGGTCTACCTCGAAGTCAGCGCAACGCAGCAGCAGATGGTTTTCGGCGTCGTCCTGATCGTCGCGATCGCGCTGACCATTGATCGCAGCAAGTTGAGCGGGGTCGTCAAGTGACGGCTTCAATGCGTGCAGCGGTGCTCGTGGAGCCGGGCCGGTTCGAGCTGCGCGAGGTTGACCGTCCCGATCCGGGGCCGGGCGAAGCGTTGATCCGCATCGCGCGCACGGGCATCTGCGGCACCGACATGCACATCTTCCACGGGGCCTATGCGCTCGAGAGCCTGCCGATGGTGCCTGGTCATGAGTTCACCGGCCATGTCGCGGCGCTCGGGCCGAATGTCGCGGATCTCGAGGAAGGCCAGCCCGTTGTCGTCGACATGAACATTGGCTGCACCCGCTGCTACTGGTGCCGCCAGAACGAGATCCTGAACTGTCCGAAGATGCAGCAGATCGGCATCACCATCGACGGCGCCTTCGCGGAATTTCTCTCGGTGCCGGCGCGGCTGGCCATTCCCGCGCCGGAGCATGTGGGGCCCGAGATTCTGGCGCTGACCGAGCCGCTTGCCTGCGTCGTGCGCGCCGCCCGCAAGTCGAAGGTCACCTTCGGCCAGTCGGTCACCGTCATCGGTGCCGGTCCCATCGGCAACCTGCATGTCCAGCTCATGCGCACGATCGGCGCAGCCCCGATCATCGTATCGGACATCAGTCCCGAGCGCGTGCAGATGGCCCTCGATGCCGGAGCCGACGTCGGCGTCAGTGATCCGGCGAAACTGAACGCGGCCGTGATGGACGCCACCGACCGGCGCGGCACGGACATCGTGATCGAAAGCGTCGGCAGTCCGGCGCTCTACGCCGAAGCGCAGGAACTCGTGCGCAAGGGCGGCCATCTCATGGTCTTCGGACTGACCGAACCGGGTGAGTCGCTCAACTTGGACATCCTGACAACGATCCTTGAGGAAAACTCGGTCCGGGGCTCCGTCGCAGGCATGGGCCAGGACATGCATGACGCGCTGACGCTGCTCGTGCATGGCAGGATCATGACTGCGCCCTTCACGGGTGCGGCCTATCCGCTCGCCGACATCCAGGCGGCATTCGACAGCTTCGCCGATCGCCCGCAGGACCTGAAAACGCAAATCGTGATGTAG
>VYCX01000140.1 GCA_009843725.1 Boseongicola sp. SB0675_bin_26 | reverse complement strand
GGCTGTATTCGGGCTTCGGCTACGCCTTCACGCAACCGGAAGGTTCGCCATACCCGCCAATTCTCGAGATGCACACGATCAAGGGCAACGTTAACGTTGACGGCGAAGGCGGCAGGATCACGTTTCAGCCTATCCGCGTGAGCCACGGCTCGATTGACGCGCTCGGGTTCAGGATTGGCGAATTTGCCTACTTGCCCGACGTGGCCGAGATCAATGACGACGCCTGGGCGAATCTCGAAGGTCTGGACATCTGGGTTGTCGATGCGCTCCGCCGCGACCCGCACCCGACCCACGCACATCTCGAGCGCACGCTTGGCTGGATCGAACGCGCGGCGCCCAGGCGTGCCATCCTCACCAACATGCACATTGACCTCGACTACGACACGCTGACTGCCGAGACACCGGACAACGTCGAGCCGGCCTATGACGGCATGCGCCTTACAATTTCCGGCTGAGCGGTGCAGGCGCTTCTGGACGTTGTGGTACCCGTCTTCCTGGTCATAGGGGCCGGGTACTTTGCGGTCTGGAAAGGCTTCTTCAGCGACGGCGGTGTCGACGCCCTCATGAAGTTCACGCAGAACTTCGCGATCCCGTGCCTCCTCTTCAACGCGTTGTCCTCGATTGATCTCGACAAGGGCTTCGACATCCCCCTGCTCCTGAGCTTCTACACGGGCGCAGCGTCAGGATTCCTGCTCGGGCTTGTTCTTGGCCGCCTGCTCATTGGACGCCCTTGGCCAGATGCGGTCGCGATCGGCTTCTGTTGCATGTTCTCGAACTCGGTCCTGCTTGGCCTGCCCATCACCGAACTCGCCTATGGGGCCGACGCACTTGTCGGCAACTACGCAATCGTCGCCCTTCACGCTCCTTTCTGCTACTTCGTCGGTGTCACTGCGATGGAAATCGTCCGCGGTGCCGGAATGTCGCCAATGAGCACCGCCCTTCATGTCGGCAAGGCGATGTTCAACAACGCACTGATCGTCGGCATTGTCCTGGGCCTCCTGGTCAACATGTTCGGAATCGGTGTTCCGGGCGTTCTGTCAGACGCCATCAATCTCCTGTCCGCGGCTGCACTGCCTGCAGCCTTGTTCGGACTTGGCGGGGTCCTGGTGCGCTACAAGCCGGAAGGCGACCTGAAGGCCATCGCCCTGATCTGCATCGTGTCCCTGCTTGTCCATCCGGTGATCTCCTGGAGCACTGCATCCGCGATGGCGATTGACCGGGACGCGTTTCGTTCCGTCGTGCTGACCGCCACGATGGCACCGGGGGCAAACACGTACATTTTCGCGAACATGTACGGTACGGCAAAGCGCGCTGCCGCTTCTTCGGTCCTGTTCGGGACGGCCCTGTCAGTCTTTACCGTCTGGCTCTGGCTTCTCGTGTTGCCGTAGCGGTCGCGGTGCGGCCGGCACGGGCGCGCGCCTTTCCGAAGCCTTGGAGCTTGGCGCAGGAACTGAACGGCTTGCATGAATGCGGCACTTTCCGCTCCAAGCGGGCACAAGACGGAAAATCCCACAAGGAACGGTAGGAAACCGCCCGGGAACGGTACTGGCGACCGTCGGACATGCATCAAGTCAAGTTGACGGACACGCAATGGTCGGCGATCAAGATCCTGAATCCGCCTTTTCCTGGACCAAGACCACTTCTGCCACAGACGCTGCCCAAGGACTCGAGAGGTTGGTTGACTGGCTCGGGACCGTTCGCAACATCATCGCGCGGGCATCGATGCAAGCATCATCGGAACAAGCAGGGAGTTCACAGTGCGCAATCCCAAAGGCACAGCGGCCTCAACAGCGCACGGATGCATCGCCGTCGACAAACTCGGCTGTCAGATCCTGTTTCTCGACGTGGAAACAGGTGAAATCGAGACTGTCCTGGACGGCTTTCCGAAGACCGTTCACGAACTGCTGGTCCGCCCGGAAACATCGCGCGCCTATGTACCGATTTTCGGTGACGGCATACACGGAAACAACCCCAATCCGGGCCATCAGATCGTCGTGATTGATGTCCACGCCCGAAGCCACATCGCGGACATCGACGTCAGCCCGCTTGCAGCCCCTCACACCATGCGCTTTGGACCGGACGGACTGATCTGCGTTACTTGCGAAGACAGTGGCGTCGTCGCGATCATCGACCCGGACAAAAATGCGCTCATCGACACGATTGACGCCGGATCCTGCAAATGCCATCGGCTTGAGATTTCCCCGGACGGAACGCGCATTTACACCGAGAACGAAGAGGATTGCTCCGTCTCCGTGCTTGACTTGAAGGCCCGGAAGCTGCGGGATCAGATCAAGACTCCCCATGCGCTTGGCGGGCTGGCGGTCTCGGCTGACGGCAAGACGGTCATTGCCGTTGATGATGAGGCGACCGCACTGTTTCTGATTGACGCGGAACTTGGGGAGGTTTCGGAGACCCTGCCCTTGGAGGGATTGGAAGAGCCCGCGCAAATCGCGCGCTATTCTCCGGACTTCAATGTGCTCGCGCTTACCAGCATGGCCGGAGACCGTGCGCTCCTGATCGACGCGGACTTCCAGTGCCAGACTGCCATTCCGGTCGGGCGCCAACCAATGGACATGGCTTTTCGCGGCAACGAACTGTTCATTGCCTGCCAGGGCGACGGCACCATCCATGTGCTCGATCTTGAGAATCGGCAGACCAGCAGAAAGCTCATGGCCGGCGTGGGATGTGAATCGGTAGGTTTCTTCTGAATTCGGTTCCCCGGCTTCAGGTCACGTCCGCGATCATCCCGTCGCGACCAACAGTCCCAATCTTGGCCGTGCCATCGCTGTCCGCGGCGCCGAGCCCGTTCAACTGGAATCTTGGCATGAAGCCTACGTCTCCCCGGATCGGCATCTCGGAAGCGCGCCGTCGACACTGTTGTCCGCGCGCGAGCACTTCCAGGAGACGTAGACCAATGGGCGTGCAACGGTGATCAAGAACCTGGCTTGGCAACGGAGGAGTCTCTCAAGTGGAGCGCCGATCATGGACATGCGAACCGTTGGCAATCGCGAGAAGGCTGATCCTGGCACCTGTCGGGGAGCCGCAACGGTTTTGGCACGTGGTCGTCTCGACGGTGCGCGTCCGGTACGAAGCATGAAAGCCGACCTCTTCATCGCCCGCCCGGATTGCCTCTTCCGCGTGCGAAGTGACGTCGGGAAAGGCGCCGGTCGTGCGGTGCACGCATTGGCGCTGATCTTCTGGCTGCCAGTCTGCAAGCCATTGCCGCAAAGGACCAAGCCGCATGGCGCACGACAATCGACCATGCAATCGACGACATTGCCAAAATCGGGATCAAGGCGGGCAGTGCTCTCCGCCGACCGAAAGTCATCCGGGAAGCGCGCGGCGCGGTCGTGCAAATGGTTCGCCGAAGAAACTTCGAAACAGGCTGGCATGCGACTCCGTATCAGGGCCACCGCGGGATGATCTCCTTGCCGGAATCGCGCCTAAGCACAAACCGTCAAGTCAAGCGCCTCTCTGGAGATTTGCCAGAACGTCGACACCCTGATCCTTCAGGAAATGCAGCATGTCGATGAAGATCCAGTTTTCGGCCAGTTTGTCGCCGTCGCGGCGATAGACATCGACGACGCGCATCTCGGCCACGGAGTCATTGGCAGGGACGCCCATGTAGTCACCGGTGTTGCGCATTCTGAGACAGGGCCACCACATGACGGCGCTGAAATTGCCTTCGGCAACGGTCACCTCTTCATGCAGGATGTCGACCGTGTCGAGCTTGCGCTCAAACGGCCCCGTATGGCCGCGCCGGTAGCCGGCAAAGCCCAGGGAGGCCCCGATACCGGTCGGGCCGAACCAGTTCATTTCGTCGTGCCAGTATCTTTTCATGTGCTCGGCAGGAGAGGTATAGGACTTCGCCAGGTCCGCCAACATCTCATGCGTAAGCGCGAATGTTCTTTCGGTCGCCGCAGCATCCTGCTGGCCGTCAAGCAGCCCGTCATGGGTGCGCGGCCCCGGCGACATCATGAAGCCCCCTGTGTGATCTTGCAGCCAAGGGTTCAGCCCGGCTTGGGTCAATGCGGCGAGGACGTCCAGGAACTCGACCATCTCGACGATCCTGTCGTCCTCGATTCGGTAGAATGACACGTAAGGAATGTATGTGGCTTTGCCTGTTGCCGGGATGCCCAGCCAGTCTCGCGTGAAGTCGCCCAGCAGGTTGCCCATTTCGACAACCCAGAGTCCCGATCGCCCCGGCAGGTTGTTGTGACCGCAGAGACAGATGTCCTTGCGCCTTTGCAAGAGCGGCATGGCCGCCTTCAAAGGTGACCAGACATGGTCTGCCACGCTGTCAGGACCCGTCTGAATGTTGAAAGGGTGAACCCCGCGGTAGGCAAGCCCGTCCCCGGAGAATTCGCGAAAGACCACCCTCGCCTCTTCGCCCGGTGCCGCAGCATCCAGGCCGACGGCAAACGCCGTGATCAGGGACTTGGCACTTTGTATCTCGCTCATCTGCCCACCATGCAGGATGCCCTCTCCTGAGGGAAGGGAAGGATTGCCGGGATTCCCGTTCCATGCATCTCGCTGTCTCCGGTTTCCACAACGCGGCGAGGTGGCATCCGCACCCGCGGTCGCGCGATGAACAAGTCGAATGGCTGGACGGACTTGTTCTTTGGCGCGGCTCTTGGTTCTTTTGCGCTGTATCTGCTTGAGAGCGGCCAATGAACCAGAAAATTCTCGAAGCGGTGGATTGGCGAGCGATCCCCGCTCCAGTCGATGACGGATCGGCCAGCCACCTGGAGGGTATGTCCATGCCAAGCGTGCCTCTGCCCTCGACACGTGGCGGCCAGGTGAATCCGGGACATCTGAGGGGCTGGAGCGTTCTCTATTTCTATCCGATGACCGGTCGACCGGACGTGCCACTGCCTGACGGTTGGGATGACATCCCCGGCGCAAGGGGCTGCACGCCGCAATCCTGCGCGTTTCGTGATCTGTCCCAAGAACTTGCCGACAAGGGCGTGTCAGCTGTTTTCGGAATTTCGACGCAGAGCACCGAATACCAAGCATCCATGTTTCGAGTCAAGCTCGGATTCGGCCTTTTTCGGCGGCTTCCGGG
>VYCX01000167.1:4727-5066 GCA_009843725.1 Boseongicola sp. SB0675_bin_26 | reverse complement strand
AGCCATTACCGTGAGCACGGCCTGGTTCGAGTTCGCCTTCATGGCGTAGCAGACAAGGTGATCCATGCCAGCCATGCCTTCGTCGAACAGACGATAGTGCCGTTCCAGGGTCGCCGTCGAATAGACATAGAACGGCGTCCCCACCTCCGCCGCGATCTCGGGAAGGGGCACGTCCTCGGCGTGCAGGACGCCGTCGCGATAAAGAAAATGGTCCATCCGTGTTTCCTCGAGACCCGGCAAATCGTCTTATCAGATGCGCGTCACGGCGCAACATGCGACCGGAATGCGGCCGGATGGCAGGCTTCACGGAACGAGCATTCGCTACAGGAAGCCGTTGGA
>VYCX01000167.1:0-4717 GCA_009843725.1 Boseongicola sp. SB0675_bin_26 | reverse complement strand
AAGCCATGCATGAATTCACCGCCTCGATTCGCTGGACGTGCGATGGCGACTTCGCGCGTGGCCGCTACTCCCGGGCCCACGACTGGACCTTTGACGGCGGCGCCGTCATCCGCGCCTCGGCGTCGCCGCTTTCAGTTCCGCTGCCCTATTCCGACGCGGCGGCGATTGATCCGGAAGAGACCTTCGTGGCCGCGGTCGCATCATGCCACATGCTCTGGTTTCTGGATCTCGCACGGCGGGCCGGGTTGCAGGCCGCATCCTATCGCGATGCGGCCGTCGGCCAAATGGAAGGCTCGCCGCATCCCTGGATCACCCGCGTCGATCTCCATCCTGAAGCCCTTTGGGCGGGAACGGTCCCGGAGCCAGCGAAAGTCCGCGAGCTCCATCACGCCGCCCATGAGCGCTGCTTCATCGCCAACTCGATTAGGTCGGACGTCGTGGTTCACCTGCCGTAGGGTTCCACGAGGCAGACTCCCGCACGTCTCGTGTTTCAGCGAAACGGGAGAAAGGCGGCGGCCGCGGCCAACCCGACCAACAAGGAAAGTCCCGGACTGGACCGAGCGCCCGGCTCCGAGCGCTCGTCAGAGGCCCCCGACAATGCCGATTCTTGCCTCGCCCGCCACGCTGACGCCCTGTCCTTTCGGGTGGGGCGGACCGTCCACGCCGCATGCGCCGAGCGCCAGAACGACCAGAAGCGCAAGCCACCTCACTTCGACACCGCCGCGCCTGGGCCTTTCGCATGCACCGAAGGCGAAGGACAGGCACTGATCCCGAGGGCATCGGCCGTCGCGCAGTGCCCGGGTGCCAGATTCCGACGCGTCGCGACTCGGACTGGCGCAGGCAGTGACCTTCTGCTCATGACAGCCTCTCCTGCCACAGCGCGACCTGCTCGCGCACGCGCTCAGGTGCCGTTCCCCCATAGGACGTGCGGCTCCGAACCGAATTGCCCGCCCCCAGCACGTCCCGGACCTGCGCCGTGATCGCCTCATGAACCGACGTCATCTGTTCGAGCGACAGATCCTGCAGATCCTTGTTCTCGGCTTCCGCCATCGCCACCAGCCTGCCGGTCACGTGATGCGCCTCCCGAAACGGCAGGTCCGCCTCCCGCACCAGCCAGTCGGCAAGATCGGTGGACGTCGAAAAGCCTGACGAGGCCGCGGCGTTCAGGGCATCCGGGTCGGCCGAAATGTCCCGAACCATGCCTTCCGTCGCCGCCAGCACCAGCATCAGCGAATCCGCGGCGTCGAAGACCTGCTCCTTGTCTTCCTGCAGGTCCTTGGAATAGGCCAGCGCGAGACCTTTCATGACGGTGAACAGGCCCACGGCGCTCCCGAGGATGCGCCCGGTCTTTGCCCGCACGAGTTCGGCCGCATCCGGGTTCCTTTTCTGGGGCATGATCGACGAACCGGTCGAGAACCGGTCCGAAAGCGAGACGAACCGGAACTGCGCACTCGACCAGATCACGATTTCCTCGGCCAGCCGGCTGAGATGCATTGCCACGATGGCGCTCGCGGCCAGAAATTCCAACGCGAAATCCCGATCCGCCACGGCATCCAGCGAATTCGCCATCGGCCGATCAAAGCCGAGCGCTTTCGCCGTTGCATGCCTGTCGATCGGAAAGGACGTGCCTGCCAAGGCGCAGGTTCCGAGCGGACTCTCGTTCATCCGCCTCCGCGCGTCAGCCAGCCTCGAAGCGTCGCGCTCAAGCATTTCGACATACGCCATCATGTGATGGCCCCACGTCACCGGCTGTGCCGTCTGCAGATGCGTAAACCCGGGCATCACCCAGTCCGCGCCGGCTTCGGCCTGGTCGACAAGCGCCCGCTGCAGCGCCCTGATGCCCGCAATTGCCGCATCGCATTGATCCCGCACCCACAGCCGCAGGTCGGTCGCGACCTGGTCGTTCCGGCTCCGCGCGGTATGAAGCCGCCCCGCAGGCGCACCGATCAGTTCCTGCAGGCGCGACTCGATGTTCATGTGGATGTCTTCAAGCGCGGCCTGGAACCGGAACCTGCCAGTGTCAATCTCTGACAACACCGTGAGCAGGCCTTCACGGATCGCCTTGGCATCGCTATCCGTGATGATGCCCGTTGCGGCAAGCATCGCTGCGTGGGCGAGCGAACCTTCGATGTCGTGTCGCGCCAGCCGCTGGTCGAATCCGATGGAAGCGTTGATCGCTTCCATGATCGCATCCTGACCGGCGTCAAAGCGTCCGCCCCACATCTTGTTCGCATCGTCAGTCATCTGGTCTCCGGAGGGAGTTCAATGTCCCGTTTCCTTGCCGTTCTCTACACTTGCCTTGCGCTCGCTGCAAACCACGCCATTGCAGACACCGGCCAGCTCGCCGATCTGCGCGAGGGAACGATGAGGAAGCTTGTCTTCTCGGAACCGAGGGCCGTGCCCGGCACCGGCTTCACCGACCCGGAGGGTGGCGCACATCAGCTGTCCGACTTCAACGGCAAGTTCGTGCTCGTCAATTTCTGGGCCACCTGGTGCGCGCCCTGCCGCAAGGAAATGCCCATGCTTTCGGAACTGCAGCGCGAATTCGGCGGCGAGCGGTTCGAAGTCGTGACCATCGCCACGGGGCGCAATTCGATTCAGGGCATCCGCAGGTTCTTCCAGGAGACCGGCGTCGACAACCTCCCGCTGTATCTCGACCCGAGACAGGACCTCGCGCGCAGCATGGCGGTTCTCGGCCTTCCAGCCACGGTGATCCTGGACATGGACGGCAGGGAAATCGCGCGGATGCGCGGCGACGCCGAATGGTACGGCGAAAGCGCCAGGGCGATCATCCGGACCCTGACCGAAGCCCGGGAAGAATAGAGACCCGGCCCTCAAGGCGATGATCCTTTCGCGGAAATCGCAATGCCCTCTGGTCCCGTTCCCTTGCATCGGATAATCTGGCGAGAACCGCATCCTTCCCAAGGGGACACTCGAATGAACATTGTTCCGAACGACCTCGCCGACGTGATCGAAGCCGACCGCGCGCACATCTGGCATCACCTTATGCAGCACAAGCCTCTGGAGACAACCGATCCCCGCGTCATGGTCGAAGGCAAGGGCGTGCGCGTCTGGGACGCGGCCGGAAGCGAGTACATCGACGCCGTCTCGGGCGGTGTGTGGACCGTCAACGTCGGCTACGGCCGCGAGCGCATTGCCAACGCCATTCGAGACCAGCTCGTTCGGATTCCGTATTTCTCGGGCAGTGCGGGCTCGATCCCCGGCGCGAATTTCGCCAAGAAGCTGACCGGGCTGATGCCCGGCCTGACGCGCGTCTACTATGCAAATTCCGGGTCCGAGGCGAACGAGAAGGCCTTCAAGATGGTCCGCCAGATCGCGCACAAGATTCACGGCGGCAAGAAGCACAAGATCCTCTTTCGTGAACGCGACTACCACGGCACGACGATCGCCTGCCTTTCCGCCGGCGGACAACCCGAACGGAATGCCCAGTACGGCCCGTTCACGCCCGGCTTCGTGGAAGTGCCGCACTGTCTCGAATACCGCGCCCAGGTCGAAACCGAAAGCTATGGCGAGTGGGCGGCTGATCAGGTCGAAGAGGTCATCCTGCGCGAAGGTCCGGACACCGTGGGCGCGCTGTGCCTGGAACCCGTGACGGCCGGCGGGGGCGTCATACCGCCGCCAGAAGGATACTGGGAACGGATTCAGGAGATCTGCAGGAAGCATGACGTCCTGCTCCATATCGACGAGGTCGTCTGCGGCGTCGGACGCACGGGAACGTGGTTTGGCTACCAGCACTTCGGCATCAAGCCCGACTTCGTGACCATGGCCAAGGGCGTGGCCTCAGGCTACGCCGCGATCGCCTGCATGGTCACGACCGATGAGGTCTTCGCCATGTTCAAGGACGATGCCGACGACCCCATGAACTATTTCCGCGACATCTCGACCTTTGGCGGCTGCACCGCGGGACCGGCTGCGGCGCTCGAGAACGTCGCCATCATAGAGGACGAGGACCTCCTCGAGAACACCACGCGGATGGGTGCGCGCCTCATCGACAACCTGCACTCGCTTCAGGAGCGGCATCGCGTCATCGGCGACGTGCGCGGCAAAGGGCTGTTCTGCGGGGCCGAACTTGTCGCCGACCGCGTGACCAAGGAACCGGTCGACGAGAAGCTGGTCATGGCTGTCGTCGCGGACTGCGCGACGCAGGGCGTCATCATCGGCGCAACCAACCGCTCGCTGCCCGGGCTCAACAACACGCTTTGCTTCTCGCCCCCGCTGATCTCGGCCGCCGACGACATCGACCGGATCACCGCTGCAGTGGACAAGGCGCTGACCAGGACGTTCTCCTGAGATCCGGCCCGGACGGACCGGCGGACGAGTCACATGCTTCCAGCCGGCCCAGGCGTGGCCGGCCAAGGTCAGAGCAGGTCGAGAAGCTCCAGCGTCGGCCAGGCATCCGCAGGCAAGCCGAGGCGCACCTGTTCCTCCTGCACCGCGCTGCGGGTCTTGGCACCGAGGATGCCGTCTATGCCGCCGACATCATGGCCGCGAGCTTCGAGTCGTTCCTGCAATGCCTTGACCTGGCCCTCGTCAAGCGCCGTGTCAGGCTCACCGGCATCGTAGACCGGCGCCCCTTCGAGGCGCATCGCGAAGTGGGCGGCGGTGATCACGTAGACGAAGCTCTTGTTCCACTCCAGAAACACGTTGAAGTTCGGATAGATCATGAAGGCGGGCCCGTTCCGGCCTTGGGGCAGCA
>VYCX01000312.1 GCA_009843725.1 Boseongicola sp. SB0675_bin_26 | reverse complement strand
CGGACGGCCCTGGTAAGCAGTTGAATCTATTCGACTATTAATGGGACACTACTGAGGCAGGGAAACATCTGGGTCTTTGAATGGACGGGGAGAGGGCACCCTCCATAAGAAAGGCGTGATCTTCAGTTGCATGCCAATGGCCGCAAGCAAAAGACTGGCCGTTGCTTCTCGGTTCAGGTCGTCCGGCAGCGGACTGGAATTGCCGGATTGGTCTATCGGCGGACTGCCAAGGATATCAGCCCACACCGGAAAGCAATCGGCCTCAAGGCCCGTTCGAGGCATGAAATCTGCAAAAATCCGAACCTGTCCAAGGCTGTTGTGCAAGCCTCTCTTTCGTTCCCAAGAAAAGCAACTCTCCGGTACATGAACGCGCCGCGACTTCAGGGCGCGCAGACACGGACGGATACGGGTATGGAGATCCTTGACGGCAGGCGGGTCCTAGCGCTGTCGAGTGCGCGGTTCAAATGGGCAAGCCCAGGCCGACTTGCCGCGTGGCTGACAGGTCATGAACCCGCGCCGACCAGTCACGCCTCCGACCTGCCTCGGTTTGCCGAAAGATCATTGATCGCAAGCCATCATCCCGCCACGAGCAAGATCGTTGTCAGAATCCCCCAAATCGTCATCTGATAGTGGGTATTCTGTGCACCTTCGTGACAGAACCAATAGCAGAACCAGTTGCCTCCCACCAAAAAACCGACCCAGATGCTGGTAAACAGCAGCGCCCCCAACACGGCAAGGCTGCGACCAGTCGTCGGATCAACCTGACCGAGAGCGGCCATCAGCATAGCCGCAAACCCTGACCATAACGCAATGGCCGCGACGACCTCCCAAACCACGATGATCGCGAACAACCACTTTTGAACCGACGCGTTCGAAACTCGTCGATGCGCAACGGCCTCGTAGGCCTCGGGGAATTCTTCCCGCATGCGCGTCATGTCGAGAACTTCCGTCGTAATGGTGCTGTTCAGCGCGGAATGAAATATGTTGTCCAGGACCCCGATCGTGAGCCACGCCGCCAGGAAGAAGACACAGGCCGTCTGGGCGACAATGACAGTCGTCTCGAGAATCATGTCCCGTCCTTGACGTGATCGCCAATGGCAGGGCGGCGAGTGCCGCCCCGCCAAAGTGAACCTCAGGTCCAGTGGAGCAGTGCCGGCCGAATCTCGAACGAAATGTGGTGAGCGCCACCGCCCAAGCCCTCACGGGTATGGTTGTACAGCGAGCGCCAGTAAGGCTGGATCGTAACGCCTTCGTCCTGGATGAGCTTCTCGCCCACCGCCATCAGGGCGCGGCGCTTCTCAACGTCCGGAGTGGCCAAGGCCTGCTCCAGCAAGGCGTCGAATTCCGGGTTCGCCCAGCCGAACTCGTTCCAGGCCTCGCCCGAACGATAGGCAAGCGCCCAGATCTGCACGCCGAACGGACGGTGGTTCCAGTTCGTCGAACTGAACGGGTATTTCGCCCAGTCGTTCCAGAACGTGCTGCCCGGGAGAACGGTGCGCTTGACGTTGATGCCGGCGTCCCGCAGCTGCGCGGCCACGGCGTCGGTCGTGTCCTTGCGCCAGGCGTCGTCGATCGAGATCAGTTCGTGCTCGAAATCCGCCATGCCAGCCTCCTGGACCAGGGCCAAGGCACCTGCGGGATCGAACTTCGGATCGCCGATGTCGATGTACTCCGGATGCGCAGGTCCGACATGGTGGTTCTGGGCCGGCACGCCGCGGCTGTTGTAGCCGAGTTCCAGGAGAACCGAGTTGTCCACGGCCATGGAAATCGCCTGCCGGACGCGCTTGTCGGCATAGGGCTTCATGCCGTCAATTTCGGCCAGCTGGTTGGGACGAATGACGATGGTGGCCATGGTCACGACCTCGTTCTCGACCCAGCCGTCAAACGACGTCATGATGTCGATGAACTCGCCCTCGATCGTGTAGAGCATGTCAATCTCGTCGGCCTCGGCAGCCGCAACAAACGCCGACGGATCGGTGCCGTAGTCGATATACTCTATCCGGTCCATCCAGGCGCCGTTTCCTTCGTTCCACCACGTGTGGTTCTCGTTGCGCACCAGCACGCCCTTGACGCCGACCTCCAGGCTCTCGGGCAGGTAAGGTCCGGTGCCAACAGGATTGGCGAGCATGCTGTCCGGATCGTGCGAACTGTGCACGATCGCTGCCGGATAGTCGGCCATGCCGGCGATCAGCGAGATGTCGGGTCTTGGCAGGTTCAGCCGCACGGTATGAGCGTCAACAACCTCGATGGCGCCTTCGATCGCCTTGTTCGTGTCCGGATCGATCAACACGGCGAAACGACCGGCCATCGAGTTGCCCTCGACACCCTTGTCGCACCAGCCGGTGATGTTGCGTGCGACGTCCTCGGCGGTGAAGTCGTCGCCGTTGTTCCATTTCACGCCCTTGCGAAGGTTCAAGGTGTACGTCTGGGCGTCTTCGGAGATGTCCCAGCTTTCCAGCAAGACCGGCAGGAACGTCCCGTCATTTTCGTAGGAGACGAGATTCTCGAGCCAGCCTCGGGCAAAGTTGGCGATCTGCGACCAGTCGAATGTGCGCGGATCCTTCAGCGCGCGCACTTCCATCTGGATGCGCACGGTTCCGCCCATCTTCGCTTCGCTCGCGGCCTGTGCCGGCGCGGCGTGGCCCAGCATGCCGTAGGCGGTGGCGGCAGTCGCGCCGAATGTGCTGGCGAGCGCAAGGAATTCCCTGCGGTTGACCGGATCGTCACCGACCGTCCCGGCCTGATCGGTAATCACCCTCGGCAACGGCTTTCCCGTGCGTGTCAGGTATTGCATTTTCTTTCCTCCCTGTTTGGTCTTGCGAGGGCCTTCGGATTGTCTGCAGACCCCCTGCTGCTTGGCGGCATCCAAGAATGACCGCCCGTTCTGTCATTGCGGCATGAGCATTGTCGCAACACCGTCAGCTTCGGTCGCCGAGCAGCAAATGCTGGAAAGCGTTCTGGCCTGTTCATCGGGCCAGGGCCGTCCTCGATGCAATACTGCCCGTTGATCCCAGATCAGGACGTCGCCCACCTCCCATTGGTGAGAATACGTGAATTCGGGCTGCGTGCAGAACTCCATCAATTCGTCCAGCAATTCCGCGCTCTCGGCCTCGTCGTACCCGTCAACCTTATATGCGTGCGACGCAATGTAAAGCGCTTCGCGACCGTTCACAGGATTGGTCCAGACGGCCTTCCAGTGGGTTGCCGGCCACTTGTGGAACATCGGATGCCTGGCCAGCTCCGGGGAGATCCTTGCCCGTGAGACGGAATAGTGGTGCCAAATGCCACGGTCCCGAATTCGGGCGCGCAGTTCCTCGTGCATGGCCGTCCAGGCGGCCCGGGTCGAGGCAAGTTCTGTCTCGCCGCCCTCCGTGGCCACGACGCGGGCGGTGAGGATGTTGGTCAATGCCGGCGTCGGCATGAAGGTGCTGTCGGCATGCCAAAGGAGATTCGATGCCAGATGCAGCTTGTGCAGGTCCATGTCGCCATCGAGGGAACTGTCAGACTGCACGTTTGTGACCTTGGGGATCGTGAATTCCTCGCCGGGCTTGCGTTCGTCGGCCTTGCGATCCTCGATCGGACCAAAGGCGCGGGCCAGTTCCAGATGCGCGGCGTCGCCAAAATCCTGGGCGCGAAACAGGAGCGCGGAATGCTCCTCGAACAACGCGCGCAGCTCCTCGAATCGTCCCGAAGGAACGAAGTCGGCCAACGGCAATCCAGAGACTTCGACACCGAAGTTCCGGTTGAGCGGCACAGTCCTGACATCGGTCACCATTGCATCCTCAGTTCACGGCCTTGGCCTTGATTTCATCGGCGCTCAGATGCTTGACCTGGTGCCAGGCCGCGGATTTGGCGCTGTTCAGGAGGCCCTTCGGGTCGAGGCGCTTTTTCCACGCCAGGTGGGTGTAGTCGGCAGTGTGCATGCCGCCACGTTCGACCTCGTTGGTGTGCGCGTCGAAGACGGCGCAGCCGTGCGATTCGTAGGTCCTGTTGATCGCGTCCAGTCGCTCCTTGCCGGAATACCAGATGATGGGAAGGTCGATGGCCACGACCTGGCCACCGAGGCGGATGAACTCGTGATGCGTCCACACGTCGTCGCCCAGATCCTTCCGCAGGTCGACGAGAGCGTCGGCGTCTGAGGGATCAGGCACGTTCACCTGCTGGTAGGTCGCGGAGCGGTCAGACTTCAGGACCTGCGGCGTGGTGTGATTGAAACAGAATTCAAAGACGTGCGGGATGCCGGCGGTCTCCCGGTCTTCATCGCCGAGCGTCAATTCAAGCTGTCCGCCTTGGTCCGCGATCAGGCCACGGAGCGTTTCCACGTCCTCTGCCGGAACATAGCAGGCCAGGAGATCGCGTCCTTCGCTCAAATGTCCCTTCAAGCGCGGGAAGTAGTCCACGATGCGAGCATCCACGACACTCACCATTTTCGGCGCGATGCCCTTGGCGGAGGCTGCGCCGTAGCCCGCCCCGTAGGCGCTGCGGTAGTCGTCAAAAGTGGCCATGCAGGCGATCCAGTCCCGGCTGGCAACGGCACGCAACGTCACCTCCGTGATGACGCCGTTCAGGCCCCAGGCATGGTGGACTTTCAGGACATCCTCGCCGCGGAAGACATGCTCTTGCGGCCGCTCCTCGACCGAAAGCGCCTTGATCTCGATCAGGTTGCCCGGCTCGCGCAGCGCGCCGGTCGCCAGCGACCCGATGCCAACGGACCCCCCGGCAACGAACCCGCCGATCGTGGCGATGTCCTGCGTCGACGGGAACATTGCCATTTCCTGACCGGTCGCCTTCAAGGCACGGTTGATGTCCGCCATAAAGGCGCCCGCCTCCGCGCTGACGAATCCGTCACCGACCTCCAGAATCCGGTTCATCGATGTCGTCTCGACGATCAGTCCGCCTTCGACCGGAACCGACTGCCCGTAGTTTCCCGTGCCTCCCCCGCGCAGGACGATCGGAACCTCCGCGTCATGGGCAACCTTCAGGCAATGCTTCAGTTCCCCAACGGTCTTGGGAACCGCGACCAGATCGCCAAAGCATCTCCTGAGCTCTTCGTTCAGGATCGGACT
>VYCX01000499.1 GCA_009843725.1 Boseongicola sp. SB0675_bin_26 | reverse complement strand
CGTCGATGCCGAAATGCTCCATCGCGAACATCTTGCCGGTCCGGCCCATTGCGGTCTGTATCTCGTCCGCGACGAGAACGATGCCGTGCTCGTCGCAAAGCTCGCGCAGATAGTCCACGAATTCGGGAGTCGCGATGTTATAGCCGCCTTCGCCCTGAACGGGTTCGAAAAACACTGCAGCAATCTGGTCGGGCGGGCAATCGCTGCGAAAAAGAACGTCAATGGCGCGCTTGGTGTCGTCCAGGCTGGCGCCATGGAATTCGTCGGGAAACGGCAGTCGGTAGATCTCGGACGGGAACGGCCGGAAGCCGACCTTGAACGGGACCATTCGCGCGCTCAGCGCCATTCCCATGTAGGACCGGCCATGATAGCCATTGGTAAAGGTGATCAACGCCGGGCGCCCGGTGTGATAGCGAGCGATCTTGACGGCATTCTCCACCGCCTCGCCTCCAGCCGAAAAGAACAGTGACTTCTTGGCGAAGTCGCCGGGCAACAATGCGTTCAGGCGCTCTGCCAGCGCGATGTAGCTTTCGTAGGGCGTCACCTGAAAGCAGGTATGGGTCAGGCGGTCGAGTTGATCCTTGATCGCGCCCACGACGCGTTCGTCGCGGTGGCCGACATTCTGACAGCCGATTCCGCCGCAGAAATCGATGTAGCGCCTGCCCTCGACATCCCAGACCTCGGCGTTTTCGGCCCTGTCTGCGATGAAGGTCGACGAGTAGGCGATCGCCCTTGCAACCGCGCCGTCCCGGCGCGCCTCGAATTCCTGGTTGGTCGTCATGTCCCGGCTCTCGCTGGATTGCTGGATGGGATCAGCCTGACCGGGGCAATTCAGTGCCCCGGTCAGAATCTTGGGGTCATGCAGACCTTAGTTCGGCAGCAGGTCGTTGACCTCTTCCACCAGTTCTTCCTGCAAAGCCTCCATATCGTCGGAATCGCCGGTCACGATTGATTCCAGCCCGTCATAGATGACCTGTGTGATCGCCAAGCCGTTGTCGCCGGGATAAGCGATCCAGTCGCGCAGAAGGCCAGCCTGGCGAACGGCAGTGTGCTTGTTGGGATTCTGTGCATAGAAGTCGGCCAGAAGATCGTTCGCAGCCTTGTTCGGTGGCATGTAGCCGGTAGTCTCTGCAACCATTGCTGCACCCACGCCCGAAGTTGCGAACTTGATGAATTTCCAGGCGGCTTCGATTTCCTCGGGGTCCTCCGAGGTAGACACGAACATTACCGAGTTGCCGCCAGCCGGCAGACCCATGGGTGGCTGACCCATGCCCGGGAATTCGCCGGTCCTGACCTCGAAATCGCCCTTCGAACGTTCGATCGCGCCGACAGCCGAGGTCGACCAGAAGTGCATGGCGACCTCACCGGCGGCAAACGGCTTGCCAGCGTCGCCGACCGACAGGTTCAGCATGTTGCACTCGCGGAAGATCTTGCGCATTGTCTCCAGAGCGGCCAGTCCGGCCTCGCCGTCGAAGTTGACCATGCCGTCCTTCAGGATCGGCTCGCCCTGGCTCCACATCAGCGCCTGGAAGAACCAGTTGCCGGTGATGTTCCAGCCCCAGAAGATCGGGTTCTTGAACCCGGCTTCGTGCAGCTTCTTGCAATTGTCGATGACCTCGTCCCAGGTTGTGGGCAGCTCGGTGATGCCAGCCTTGCCCAGCGCATCCATGTTGTAGTAGCCGACCGGAAGCGACACCGAGAACGGCAGCCCGTAGACCTCGCCATCGAATGTGCCGAGATCCAGCATCGCCTTGTGATAGCCGTCCTTGGCGAAGTCGGATTCATTCGCAATGAATGGCTCCATTGACTTGGCGATGCCCTTCGCCACCATCAGCGCCTGCCGGTTCAGCCCCTGAAACGTGACATCGGGCAGGTCGCCGGCAACGGCTTCGCGCAGGATTGTGTAGGTCGCGTCTTCGTAATTTTCGTAAGTCGCGCGGAATTTCACCTCGATATACGGGTGCGCTTTCGTGAACTCCGGCATCATCCGCTCGAACGTCACTTCAAACAGGGCCGAGTAAGGATAGCCAACCTCGATCTCGACCGCGTTCGCAGTGGTTCCAGCAGCAGCAACCCCAGCCGCCGCGATCGCCGCAAAGGTATGTTTCAGTTTCATTTTCTTCTCCTATCGGTTTCGGAACCCAGCGAGTTCGATTTTGGGCCGGGTTCCTTTGCATCCGGCATTTGTCCGTCGGCGCCGGAATCTCCGTGATCGGCTCTATTTCATGCCGGTCATCGTGATGCCTTCGATGAACCGCCGCTGCGCCAGCAGGAATATGATGACCAGCGGCAGGACAATGACTGTCGTCGCGGCCATCATCGGACCGTATTCGTTGCCGTCGAGGTCGGACTTGAACATCCGCAGGCCCAGGGGCGGGGTCATCAGGTCGCGGTTTCCGGTAATGACGACGCGCGGCCAGTAGTAGTCGTTCCAGTGAGCAACGACCGAGAATATGCCAAAGGCCAGAAGCGCGGGTATCGCAGTGGGCAGCATGACGCGCCAGACGATGGCAAATTCGCTCATCCCGTCCATGCGGGCGGCGTCGATCAGGTCGTCAGGCACTGTCATGAAGAACTGGCGCATGAGGAAGATCCCGAAGACCGAGATCGTCCAAGGTATGATTAGCGCGGCATAGGTGTTTGTCAGCCCCACCTTTGCCAACATGATGTACAAGGGGAGTGCGATGGCGTGGACCGGGATCAGCAGACAGAAGATCACCAGGCCGAATACGACATCCCTTCCCCAGAATTTCAGTTTGGAAAGAGCATAGGCGCATGGCAGCGCGACCAGGACCTGAATGATGAAAATCGACACCGTCACAAAGACCCCGTTCAGCATGTATCGCACCAGCGGCGCCTCGCTGAAGGCGGCCGTGTAATTGTAGACGATGGGCCGCATATCGCACTCTTCGGCCGGCTTGCCGGCCTTGATGCACCGGCGGTCCGTCATGATTTCCTGACTGCCGACAAACCCGCCGGTGTTGGATTCGATCTCGGCCGGCGACTTCAGTGAATAGGACAGCATCAGATAGAACGGCAGCAACACGACAATCGCGCCGGCCAGCAGCACGCTGTGTTTGAGGAACTCTCCCAGCCAGTTGGTTCGCACCATCATGCGTAGTGCACTCTTCTGTTGACGAAATAGACCTGGATCAGGGTCAGGATCAGGACGAAGCCCAGAAAGACGATCGTGATGGCCGAACCGATGCCAAGCAGGTTCTGTTTCACGCCTTTTTCGAACATCGCGTAGACCATCACATAGGTGGACTTCGCCGGACCGCCGCGGGTCAGTGCCTCGACCGTGTCAAAGACCTGGAACGAGCGGATCGACGAAATCGTGACGACAAAGACGTTGGTGGGCCCAAGCATCGGCCAGGTCACCAGACGGAAGCGCTCCCAAGCGCTGTCGGCCCCGTCCATGTGGGCGGCCTGATAAAGTTCTCTAGGCACCGATGTCAGCCCCGCCAGATAGAGCACCATGTTGAACCCGAAGCCTTGCCAGATTCCTATGAAGGCGATCGTGCCCAGTGCATAGCGCTTGTCGCCCAGCCACAGCGGGAAGTCCTCGGCGCAGGCGTGACCGTACCAGCTCTGCAACGGATCGCTGCCCAGCCAGGATCCTGACAGCAGCGCGTGCAACAAGCCGACATCGCAGCCCGAGCGCAGGATGTCATTCACGACGCCGACGATCGGATGCAGGGCGAATTCCCACACGATCGCCATCGCAAGCAAGGTCGCCATGACAGGCAGAAAGAAGACGGCCTTGTAAAGCTCGCCGCCGATGCGAAGGCTTGAAATCAGCAACGCAGCGCCCAGGCCAAGCGCCACTGATATCGGCACGACCAGCAAAACATAGGTCAGTGATGCCGTGAACATTTTCTTGTAGGTCGAACGGCTTACGAGCCTGTCATAGTTTTCGACACCGATCCAGTTGAAGCTCGGATTCCCCAGATTGTAGTCGGTGAACGACAGGAACGCAGCGACGAAGACCGGGAAGATCAGCAGCCCCGCCATCAATATGACGGCTGGCCCGATGAACCAAAGATGAACCCGCGAGCGCCCCATCAGCTTGTCACTCGCATCGGGTGCGGTTCTGACAGTGTCACCCGTTTGCCGTCGGCACCGAACACACGCGCCTTGCCGACTTCGCCGGTGAACCAGACGTCTTCTCCGACATCTGCAAAATCGGCCTCGTGAGGCTTGGCCCGGATCACCGCCTTGCCTTCGATGCCCTCGACCGCGAGGTGCAGGAAGACATCCGAGCCCAGGTTTTCCTTGTAGGTCAGCCGCCCCGAGAGGCAGGCGCCGGTATCTTCGGCTTGAATGTGCAGATGTTCGGGGCGGAATCCGACCGACAAGGGCCCTTCAGAGGGCACCTCCAGCGCCTCCTGCACGGCCACCCCGAGGGCGGTTATCCGCCCGGCGCTGTCGCCCTGCCCGGGCAGGATGTTCATTTTCGGGCTTCCGATGAATTCGGCCACGCGGATGTCTCGCGGGTCCTCATAGACTTCGTCGGGCGGGCCGAGCTGCAAAATGTCGCCGTCCATCATCACCGCCATGCGGTCTGACATCGTCAGCGCTTCGGCCTGATCGTGGGTGACATAGACGAACGTGGCCCCGAGTTCACGGTGCAACTCCGACAATTCGGCGCGCATGTGAACCCGCAGGGCCGCATCGAGATTGGACAACGGTTCGTCCATCAGGAAGGCGGCCGGATTCCTGACCATGGCCCGGCCCAGGGCCACGCGCTGCCTTTGCCCGCCGGAAAGCTGGCCGGGCTTGCGGTGCAAAAGCGGCTCGATCTTGAGAATCTCGGCCGCCTTTCGCATGTCGTCCTCGATCTTGGACATTTTCGCGCGGCGCCCAGGTGCGAGGTACCCCAAGAGCGGAATTCTCTGCCAAAAGTTCATGTCCCGCAGCTGCAGCGGGGTCACGAGGTTCTGCCGCACCGTCAGATGCGGATATAACGCGTAAGACTGAAACACCATCGCGAGGTCGCGACGGCTGGGACGCACCTCGTTGACCACTCTGCCGTCGATTTCGACGTCGCCCGTCGTTTGGGTCTCCAG
>VYCX01000412.1 GCA_009843725.1 Boseongicola sp. SB0675_bin_26 | reverse complement strand
CCGTCGCCCGCACGCGCCCGGATCCGGAGCGCGCCGGCCATCGAGTTTTCGTAGACCGTGCGCAGCCGGTTGGCCAGGTCCTTTTCGGCAAGCAGCGGTTGCAGGAGTTGTCCTATTGGCGCGGCGTCGCCGAAACGCAGGTACGGCATCTCGATGCCAGACCTGTCGAAACGGAAAATCGGGCACCCGTCGGCACCGGGCTTGCAAACTAGAATGAGCTGGTCGCTGCCGATCAGAACGGAGTCGAAGGATCCGGCCTGCCGGGTGCCCGCTCGCTGGTAGGCAATCACGAAATCCACGTCGCCTCGCTTGAGATCGCGGAGGCAGTTCGGCAAGTCATCGGCGCGCAGCCTGGACAGGATGGGACCATAGGCTTCTTCCAGCGCTTGCAGCCATGCAGGATAGAATCGCCAGCCGATGGAGTGCTGCGCGCCAAATGTGACGACATACTTGTCTGGCAGCGATTGGGCTTCCAGGATTTGGCTGCGCTCGCGCTCGATCCTCGACAGCGCGTGCAGCCCGGCCTCGAGCATTTGCACGCCGGCTTCGGTCAGCTCGACGGGTTGATGCGATCGGTCGACCAGCACGGCGCCAACCCAGCTTTCCAGGGACTTGATGCGCCGGCTGAGGGCGGGCTGGCTGAGATTGCCCAGGGCGGCTGCTTGGGAAAAGTTGCCGGTCTGGCGCAGGCGGTCAAGGTCGCGGAAATGAGAGACATCCATGGCGGACAATCTAATGCAAAAATTGCATAATGTCATTCAAACATAACATTGGATTATCAGCAACTTCTGCGGCAGGCTGTGCCGGTCTGATTGTCGTTGGATGCTGCCATGGCTGATGTTGAGTTGATGACGCGCGAGATGTCGCGGATCGATTTTGACCGCTTCCCGCGCACCAGCTTGTGCCACCAGCCCACGCCGACCGAGGCGTTGCCGCGCCTGACCGCATTGATGGGCGGGCCGCGCCTCTTCATCAAGCGCGATGACTGCACGGGTCTGGCCACCGGCGGCAACAAGACTCGCAAGCTTGAGTTCCTGGTGGGCGAAGCGATGCGCGACAAGGCGGACATGCTTGTGACGCAAGGTGCAGTTCAGTCAAACCATGTACGCCAGACGGCGGCGGCGGCCTGCAAGGTCGGCATGAAATGCCACGTTCTTCTGGAACGTCGCGTGCCTGGGCGCGATGCTTCGTACGAGGAGACTGGCAATGTGCTTCTGGACAAGCTTTTTGGCGCCACCCACGAGTTCCGCCCGGCCGGGCTTGACATGAATGCAGAGGCCGAGGCGGTGACCAGGGCGCTGTCCGCAGAGGGGCATCGCCCGTACTTCATCCCAGGCGGCGGCTCGAATCCGACTGGCGCGCTCGGGTACGCCAATTGCGCCCAGGAAATCGCCGATTACTGTCGCGAGACCGGGCAGGACTTTGACTGGTTGGTCATGGGCACCGGCAGCACCGGCACCCAGGCCGGGCTGGTTGCGGGCTTTGCCGCAATCGGGCACGACCTGCCCGTGATGGGCGTCAGCGTTCGCCAGCCACGCGAAAGGCAGATGAACGCTGTCCACGGGTTGACCCGAAAGACCCTGGAACGACTCGGCGCGGACGGCGTGCCGCTGAGCAAGATCCTCGTGGATGACGGCTATGTCGGTGAAGGCTACGGATTGCCTGCGGAGTCGACCCTCGAGGCGATTCACCTGACCGCTCGGCATGAAGGCATCCTGCTTGATCCCGTCTATTCGGCCAAGGCCATGGCCGGGCTCATCGGCATGATCCGAGAGGGCTTTTTCAAACCCAGCGACACCGTGCTGTTCCTGCATACAGGAGGGGCTACGGCGCTGTTCGCGTATCAGGAGCAACTCGCGGCATCAATGAACCGACCAGACGCCGGGTAACGGCGCGAAACAAACTATGGAGGAAACCATGAATACCACTTTGAAGACATTCGGCCTCGCCGCCGTCGTCAGCCTTGGGGCCTTGCCCGCGCTGGCTGCCGAAGAGGTCAAGATCGGCTTGCCATCCTGGACCGGCGCGCAAGCGATCGGGCACCTGTTGGGCGAGGTTGTCACCTCGCGCATTGGCGGAAAGGTCGAATACGTCCCCGGCAACAACGCCACGATCTTTCAGGCGATGGACCAGGGCAAGGGCGACATAGACGTGCACCCGGATGTTTGGCTGCCGAACCAGGAGAGCTTTACGAACAAGTATGTCGAAGGCGCTGGCTCCGTGGTGCTGTCGTCCAACCCCTACGAGGGAAACCAAGGCTTCTGTGTCTCAAAGGACTTCGGCGAGGCCAACAACATCACCGACATCGCCGACCTTGGCCGTCCGGACGTAGCTGCGCTGATGGACAGCGATGGCAACGGGAAAGGCGAGATGTGGATCGGCGCGCCGGGCTGGGCCTCCGCCAACGTCAACGAAGTCAAGACACGTGACTATGGCTTGCTTGATTTCATCGAGCCGATCCGGGCTGAAGAAAGCGTAAAGACAGCGCGTATCCGCGACTCCATCGCCAAGGGCGAAGGCTATGCGTTCTACTGCTACAAGCCGCATGCGGTGTGGTTCATGTTCGACGTCCAGATGCTCAGCGAGCCGACCTACGACCCGGCGAAGTACATCATGGTCCAGCCGTCGGATGACGCTGATTGGTACAACAAGTCCATGGTTGCCACGAAGGACGCGCTGAAGAACGTGCAGATCGCATGGTCGAAATCGCTCGAAGAGCGCTCACCCGCCATCGCTGAATTCTTCGCGAACTTCGCGTTGACCGCGGATGACGTCAGCGGCTTGGCATTCGAGGTCAGTGCCAATGGCCGTGACCCTGCAGAGGTCGCCAAGGATTGGGTGGCGGCAAATTCCGACCGCGTCGACGCGTGGTTAGGGCTCTGATTCCGGGTGGATCAAGGCCTTTGCGGCACCGGCAATGGCCGGTGCCGCCGCGCCTGTCCCGAACTGCAAGAACCTGTCGACATGACCGACGACGCCGTCATTGAGATTTCCAACGTCTGGAAGATATTTGGTGACAATGCCCAAGCCGCGTTGAGAGCGATCCAGGACCGGGGATTGGGCAAGGCCGAAGTTCTGTCGGAGTTCAACGCCGTGGTTGGAGTGGCCGATGTCAGCCTGTCGGTGAACCGCGGCGAGATTTTCTGCGTCATGGGCCTCTCCGGCAGCGGCAAGTCCACATTGGTACGCCATTTCAACCGCTTGCTTGAACCGACGTCGGGCAAGATCGAAATCGAGGGCACCGATGTCATGGCGCTTGGTCCCCGCGAGCTGCAAAGGTTTCGCAACCAGAAGATCGGGATGGTCTTTCAGAACTTCGCGCTGATGCCGCACCGCTCGGTGCTGGACAATGTCGCGATGCCCCTGGAAATCCGGCAGGTCGCGAAAAACGAACGGATGCGGCAGGCCGCTGCCATACTGGACATCGTGGAGCTTGGCGCCTGGGGGTCCAAGTTCGCTCACGAGCTCTCCGGCGGCATGCAGCAAAGAGTCGGCCTTGCACGCGCCCTTGCTGCGGGCCCCGACGTGCTGTTGATGGACGAGCCGTTCTCGGCGCTCGACCCGCTGATACGGCGACAGTTGCAGGACGAATTCATCAAGCTTTCCAAGATCCTGAAGAAGACCACCATCTTCATCACCCACGACCTGGACGAAGCTGTCCGCATTGGCGACCGCATCGCGATCATGCGCGACGGACGCATGGTGCAGATCGGCACGGCGGAAGACATCGTGATGCATCCCGCCGATGACTACGTGGCTGATTTCGTGGCCGGCATCTCGCGGCTCAAGGTCGTTCATGCCCATGCCGTGATGCAGCCGATCGGTGCGCCCGTCCCCGCCGATGCGCCGCGAGTGGATGAGGCCGAAACACTCAGCACGCTGATCAACCTGGCCATCGACGACGATCACCCGATCATCGTGCAGGATTCGGGCCGCGATGTCGGCGTCATTACGCGTGCAGACCTGCTGCGCACCGTGATCGAAGGGACGGAGGTATCATGACCGAAACCGCAGTCAACCCGCTGGAAGCCACCGACACCGAGGTCGCGCGTGCCTATGCCGCCGAGCGCAAGGAAAACATCCGCACCTTCGTACGCACCAGTCCCGACTACTACATCAAGATGTTCGACAAGATCGGCGCTTCGGCCAAGTTCACGCCGACGCTGAACCTGGCGGCCGGGCTGTTCGGCCCTGTTTGGTTTGGCGCGCGCGGGCTTTGGAACTGGGCGCTGCCGTTCCTGATCATAGAGGCTCTTGCCATCGTGCAGATTGCGCGCGGGCTTTTCGGTGACCTTGCTGCCGACGCGATGGCGCGGATTGCATCCATCGAGGGCACGCTGGAATTGCGCCGCAAGCAGCTTGCCGCGGCGATTGAGAACAACACCGACAAGATCGACGTCTACCAGCGCACCGTCGACTCGCTGGAGGCCAACATCGGCGGCATCCGGGACGAGGCCGCAGCTCTCGCCGCGCAAGGGCCGGCGATCGCGTTGACAGGTCTGGGAATCCTGGTTCTTGCCAAGCTTGCGCAATCGCTCGCGGCAAACACGGCGCTGGAGGCGCGGTTCTCCGACTGGATCAGCGACCGCTCGATTCGCTCGGGCATTCCGATGCTGCAGATCGCGTTCAGTGCGATCTTCATGGCGCTGATCGTGGCGGCGGCGGTGCTGCACTACTCATTCCCGGGCCGGTTCACGTTGCTCAGCGACTTCCCCACCGATCCCGAAGTCCGTTTGACAAGCATCGCGGGGGTCGAGGGGTTCTTCAACTGGGCGGTCTTGAATGGAGAGGCGCTCTTCGACGCGATCACCTATTGCATCCGCCTTGTGCTGGACGCGCTGGAGATCGTCTTTGTCAGCACGCCCTGGATCGTGATCGCCTCGCTCATCATCCTCTTGACGTGGCTGACGGCAGGAGTCCGGATGGCGATCTATTCTGGCGCGTTCCTCGCCTATATGGGCCTCCTGGACTTTTGGGAAAAGGCGATGACGACATTGGCATTGCTGGGGACCGCAGCGTGCCTGTCGATCATCATTGGCATTCCCTTGGGCATGTTCGCCGCGCGCCGTCCAAGATTCTACAG
>VYCX01000528.1 GCA_009843725.1 Boseongicola sp. SB0675_bin_26 | reverse complement strand
GAACGACATCAAAGGAATTGCTCTCGAACGGAAGATTCACGGCGTCTGCGACCTGAAATTCCGCGTTCTTGTGGCCGCCGGCAGACGCCGCCGCCCTGGCCATTTCGACCTGCGACTCTTCGATGTCGACACCGATGAACTGTCCTGGGGCCACGACGTCAGCAAGACCCATCGAAATCGTGCCAGGACCGCAACCCACGTCGAGGAGGCGCATGCCTGAATTGAGTCTCGGCAGCAGATGAGCGGCACTGTTGGCCGCACTCCTGCGGCGCAGGAGCACCTGAAACTCCTCGTTGTAGCCCATGGTGTAATTCTGTTCTTGTGCTTCGGGGTCTGCTTGTCCGCTCATTTGATGCCCTCGTCAGGTTGTTGCGTCATCCGGTCGGTTCGGCCTTGATGGCCAGCATCCTCCCGGCAAGGCTCGCGAATGTGTTCGCCAATGCAGGATCGTCTGTCAAGTCATTGCGAAAGGGCGGCAGAGCCGGGTTTCTCGAAGGACCGGATGGGGCCTCTGATCGGAGGTCGAGCGTCAGGACGCTGCAGGTTCCGCGTCACTGCATGCTCTCCAGGCTTCGACCCAGCACTTCGGTCAGGGTGTCCTTCAGCCGCTGGTAGCGGGTGCTCGGAACAGGTGTTGACAGGGCGAATATGTCGCCGTTCGAGTCCTTGATTGCGAATCCGAGGGCGCAGATTCCGTCCGAATGCTCGTTCTCGTCCTTGGCCAGCGCGCCGTCCTTGATCTGCTCGATTTCATCCAGAATCTCGTCTGGCGTCCTCGACTTCGAACCCAGTCCCTCGATTTCCGCAACGATCAGCCTTTTGGCCTGCTCACGCTGCAAGCAGGCCAGCGCAGCCTTTCCGTTTGCCGTAGTCGTCAGCGGGAACGTCTCCCCGATTCTAGACACCGCCCGAAGTCGCTGGCTTCCCACGATCTGGTCAATGAAGAGCATCTTGTCGCCATCGAGGACGGCAAGGTCCACGGTCTCTCCGGTCTCGTCCGAAATCCGCTTCATGACGGGGCGAAGCCGTTCCTTCATGTCCGACGCGGTGGCCTGGGCAAGGCTCAGGATCTCCGGACCCAGCCGGATCCCTCCGTATCCCTTTTCGGTCGAGATGAATCCCTCGACTGCGAGCGCTGCGACAACGCGCTGCACCGTGGAACGGGGCAGGGCCACGCTCTTCGCGATCTGGCCTAGGCTGAGTCCGTCCGTCTCGCGGCCCAGAAGACGGAGAATGTCTGCGGCCCGGGAAATGACCTGAATGCCCTGATTCCTATGCGATGCCTCTCCGTCCAATCCCCCGCCGCCCATGCTGCCTGTTTCTGAATCCGGTCCCGCGCAGCCTACCGAGGCAATGACGGCAACGCAACAGTTGACTGCAATGCGATACATATGTACCATAATGCGGGAATAGAATGCTGATTATTGGGAGGAAAGATGAGCGCCACCATTCGCGGAATAGATTTCCAGGCAAACGACGACAACGACATGGGGCTGGAGTTCGTGAACCTCAGTCATCGCTACGGCTTTCAGTGTCCGAACTGGCCGTACTTCAAGGATGTGCAGATCGATCGCCAGCACTACATGGCCAAGTCCGGCGTGCTCAGCCAGACCATCACGACCACCATGCATGTGACGACCCATATCGACGCTCCGGCCCATGTGGTCCAGGGCACGCCGTTCATCGACGAGGTGCCGTTGCCGCATTTCTTCGGCTCCGGGTTGGTGGTGAGCGTGCCCAAGAAGATGTGGGAGTCGATCACCGGTGACGATCTCGAGAAGGCATGCGGGCATGCGATCCGCAAGAACGATGTCCTGATCATCAACACCGGCTGGCACAAGCAGTACGAGGATGGCGACTACTTTGCGTATTGCCCGGGCCTGGTGCCATCGGCGGCAGACTGGATGGTCGAGAAGGGAATCAAGGTCGTCGGCCATGACACGCAGGCCAACGACCACCCGCTGGCCACCGCCATCGGCCCGCAGCGAAACGGTCCGATCCTGCCGCACCTCGAGGCGGAGTACCGCGATTGGTCCGGCGGTCGCGACTGGAGTGACGACTTTCCGGAATGGGAGCCGGTGCACAACAAGCTGTTCTCGAACGGCATCCTCGGGATCGAGAATGTCGGAGGCGACCTTGACCGGGTGACCGGCAGGCGCTGCACCTTCGCGTTCTTTCCATGGAACTGGGATCGGGGAGACGGTTGCATCATTCGCCTCGTCGCGATGATGGATCCCGGGCAGAACTATCGCATCGAGGCCGGGGAGGCGTTCTGATGCTTGTCAAGCGATTTGCCGATGCCGAACCCTACAAGGCCCCCAACCATTGGGGCGTCACCGGGCTCAGGCTTCAGGGCTTCGAGGACGGCGGCCCGGAAAACCAGTGGGTCGGCCTGTCCCAGTTCCTGCCGGGCGGTGGAGCCGGTCCGGATTCCACGCCGTTCGAGAAGGTCTATGTCGTGCTCGAAGGCGAGATGACCGTGATCATCGACGGCGCTGAAACGGTGCTGAAGCCGATGGACAGCTGCAGGGTTGCTCCGAACGAGGTTCGCAAGATCGAGAATCGCAGCAACCACGTCTGCAAGATGATTGTCGTGATCCCGTACCCCGACGGCAAGAGACCGGAGTAGGCCGATGTCGCTGGACGATCCCCATTCCCTGTTCGACGTGTCCGGAAGGGTTGCATTGATCACGGGCGCCTCGGGCGCGTTTGGCGGGGTTGCCGCGAAATGCCTGTCCGGCGCCGGTTGCAAGGTCGTCCTGGCGGCCGGTAACGCCGAGACCCTGAAGGAGGTGGCGGCAACCTGCAACGGCGAGACTCACGAGGTCAACGCCCGTCCCGACAGCGAAGGCGCGTGCCAGAGTCTCGTGGCGGAAGCGGTCAAGGCGTTCGGCCGCCTCGACATTCTGGTCGTCGCGTCAGGCATGAACAAGGTGGCCAGGATCGGCGAGATGGACCCCTCGGCATTCGATGCCGTGATGGATGCGAATGTCACGCAGAGCTGGCTGATGGCCCGGGCGGCAGCCGGGCGGATGCTGTCCCAGGGAGATGGCGGCAAGATCGTGCTGATGTCCTCTGCAAGGGGATTGCTGGGGCACCCCGCCGGATACACCGCCTACTGCGCCTCCAAGGCGGCGGTGGACGGAATCACCAAGGCTCTGGGTTGCGAGCTCGGGCCAACGGGCATCACCGTGAACGCGATCGCGCCGACGGTCTTCCGTTCGCCGTTGACCGCGTGGATGTTCGAGGACAGCGAGGACGCGCAGGCCGTTCGCAGGGGATTCCTGGCCCGCGTTCCGAAGGGGCGGCTTGGGGAGCCCGAGGACCTGGCCGGACCTCTCCTGTTCCTGGCCTCGAAGGCATCCGATTTCTACACCGGACACGTTCTTTACGCCGATGGCGGCTATACGGCAGGGTAGGGGGATGTTCGCGGAGCGTCAGATCGCTGTGATCGGTGCCGGCTTGATGGGCCACGGGATTGCCCTGACCTTCGCGAAGGCAGGCTGGCAAGTCACGATCACCGATCCCTCGGACGAGATGCTGCGATCCGCTCCCGACAGGATTGCCGAAAGCCTGCAACTTATTGGCGCAAGCGATTCGGAGGTCTCCAATGCCGTCGACAGGATCGAACCGTGCGCTTCGGTTCGTGCAGCCGTTGATGGCGCCGCCTGCGTCTTCGAGGCGGCGCCGGAAAGGCTGGCGCTCAAGCAGGCGATCTTTGCGGAAGCTGAGGAATTCGCGCCTGTGGATGCGACGCTGGCTTCGAACACGTCCGTCATCCGGATCACGAAGATCATGGAGAACCTGAAGTCGCGGCATCGGGCACTTGGCACGCACTGGTGGAATCCTCCACACATGATTCCGCTGGTCGAGATCGTGAAGACCGAATGGACGGATCCGGCCTTCGCCGAGGCCATGCACGAGTTGCTCTCGGAGGCTGGCAAGGCCCCGGTCATGGTCGAACGGGACGTGCCGGGTTTCATAGGCAACCGTTTGCAGCACGCATTGTGGCGCGAAGCGATTTCGCTCGTGGAGAAGGGCGTGTGCACTGCCGAAACCGTGGACGAGGTGGTCAAGGGCAGCTTCGGTCGCCGCATGGCCGTGCTCGGTCCGCTGGAAAACGCGGACCTTGTGGGTATCGAGCTGACCCAGGACATCCACAGGCAGGTCCTGTTCGACCTCGATGCCGCGCCCGTACCATCCCCGTACCTGCAGGAGCTTCTCGACCTGGGCCGCACCGGCATGGCGGCAGGCACGGGCTTTCGCGACTGGCGTGACGGAGACCTTGCCGCGACGAAGGCGAGGGTGGCCGAGCATCTGACGAAACTCGAGGCAATTCTGCCCGACTGACTCGAATCCAGGGAGGAACAGGAAATGACACTTGCGACAACGAGAAGACAGGTTCTTGGGGGACTTGCCACGACAGTGGCGTCGCCTGCACTGCTGACATCCACGCGCGCATATGCGGCGAATCCGACGATCCGGGTTGGCCATGTCAGCCCTCGCACCGGACCGCTGGCCGGATTCGCCGAGGCGGACGAACACGTGTTGGCGGGCATTGACGCAGCCTTCGCCGACGGTGTGCCCAACAATGGCAAGTCCTACGGGGTCGAGATCATCTCGAAGGACAGCCAGTCGAACCCGAACCGGGCGGCCGAGGTGGCTGCCGACCTGATCCTTGGCGAGGAAGTGGATCTCATCGTCGCCGCATCGACTCCTGACACGACCAATCCGGTCGCCGACCAGGCCGAGGTCAACGAGGTTCCGTGCATTACGACCGACTGCCCGTGGCAGCCCTACTTCTTCGGTCGCAACGGCAACCCGGCAGAAGGGTTCCAGTACACGTACCATTTCTTCTGGGGCCTCGAGGATGTGATCGCCAACTTCCTCGATCTCTGGGGCGGTTCGGGCGTGTCCAGGACCGTGGCCGGCCTCTTTCCCAATGATGCGGCCGGCAATGCCTGGGGTCATCCGGAACTTGGATTCCCGAAACCGCTGGCGGAGGCCGGATTCACTCTTGTCGACCCCGGTCGCTACCAGCCGCTCAACGACGACTTTTCAAACTACATCGCCGCCTTCAAGG
>VYCX01000535.1 GCA_009843725.1 Boseongicola sp. SB0675_bin_26 | reverse complement strand
AAGGAAGGTGCCGCTCGCCCCGCCGAACTGGATTGCGTCGCCCAGTCCATGCGCGATGCCCCGCCATTCGGCGTGCAAGGGTCTCGAACCTTCATCCTCCCAACGCGCAATCCAGTTAAGCGTATGGCGCGCCCAGCTTTCGATCAGGGTCACAGGGTCGACATCGACGCAGCCTTCTTCGTAGAGCACTGTCTCTTCGACGTCATCGCCCGGCGCCTGCCCGGCGCTGAACAGCGGCATCTCGAACCCGACGACCAGCCAGTCCGGCCGCGCACCCTCGTCGTCGGTGCTGGCCGCCACTCGGAATCGGCCGCAACGCGCCCCGTTGACACGAATCTCGCCGGACCAGCCGAGGTGAACCGCAACCTCTGGCGGCGCGAGCGCGCCGAGGGAATTCTGCAGCCCCACGCCGCAAAGCGGCAGCATCGCCATGGCTTTGGCCAGCGGCACTTCCGGCGCGAACACCAGGGCGGAGCCAAGCCGGTCCACCGAGACGTTGTAGACGACGAGCCCGGCGTCGCAGCCCAGGCTCGCCTTGGCGCAGGCAGTGACGAAGGGGTCGATTGCGCCGCTGACAGCCAGGCCGGACATCAATGGAGGCAGAACGGCCTCCGTCATGCGGCGCCCTTCCCGACAAGCGCTCCAGCCACCTGCTGAAACGCGGCCGCCTGCAGTCCGTCGGGGCTTGTCACGACAACGGGCGCCCCTCCGTCACCGGCGACACGGATATCGAGATGCAATGGAATCTCCGCCAGAAGCGGCACGCCGATTTTCGCCGCCTCGGCCGCCACGCCGCCGTGGCCGAAAGTGTGCTCTTCGTGCCCGCATTTCGAGCAGATGTGGGTGGACATGTTTTCGATCAGGCCGAGGATCGGAACGCCCAGCTGGTTGAACATGTCCACCCCCTTGCGGGCGTCGATCAGCGCCACGTCCTGCGGCGTGGACACGATGATCGCGCCATCGACGACGGCTTTCTGCGCCAGCGTCATCTGGACGTCGCCCGTGCCTGGCGGCAGGTCGACGATCAACACGTCGAGAGCGCCCCATTGCACCTGTGTCAGCATCTGCTGCAACGCGCCCATCAACATCGGGCCGCGCCAGACGACCGCCTGCCCTTCCGTCGTCATCAGCCCGATCGACATCATGGTGACGCCGTGGTTGCGCATCGGAAGAATGGTCTTGCCGTCCGGGCTTGACGGACGGCCCGAGACGCCGAGCATGCGTGGCTGTGACGGTCCGTAGACGTCCGCGTCCAGCAGGCCGACGCGCCGCCCTGCCTGCGCCAGGGCGCAGGCGAGGTTTGCGGCGACGGTCGACTTTCCGACCCCGCCCTTTCCGGACGCAATCGCAAGGATGCGATCGATGCCGGGTATCTTCTCAGGCCCCTTGGGTTCCGGACGTGCGCCGGGTTTCAGGTCTGGCGGCGCCTTTTCGGTATGCGCGGTCATGAGGATCGACACATCCTCGGCGCCCGGCAGCGCCTTCATCCGTGCCTCTGCATCAGCTCGTACTGGCTCGTATGTCTGTGCAAGCTTTGGATCAATTTCCAGGACGAACCGGATGCGCCCGCCCTCGACGTTCAAGGCGCGCACCAGTCCCGCTGCAACGATGTCGTCACCGGTTACGGGATCGCTGACCGCCTTCAGTGCACCAAGCACGCTATCTCGAGACAGCGCCAAGGTTCAATCGTTCTCCACGATGGTGCCCGAGACTTCGTGATCCAAGCCGAGTTCCTCAATCGTGACGCTGGCCTTGACCGCATAGCTCTTGCCGGCTTCGCCCCTGTCGCGAAGCGCCGCCTCGATCGCCTGTTGCGAGGTCACTCCCAACTGCTTCAGGAACTTTCTCATGGACATGTTGTAGGAGTCGCTCATCGTGGTTCTTCCTCCAGGTTGAATCGTTTGATCCGGTCCACTTGCCTTTGGTCGTGCAGAGTTGTGCAAAGCTTGAGATTGCGTTCAGCGTGAACGGAACCATTGTAGATACCGGTTCGACCCTGGAATTCAACCCCGCGCGCATTGTTCGATCTGACGGGCGGATCCTGATGTCCGTTGCCGAAATTTCGTCAAGAGCCGACGGGCCGCGCCGTGCGTTTCCGAGATTCGACGGCGAGCCGACGTTCGATTCAAGTACAGGGAACAAATTGCCTTGATACCGGCACCGGCGATCCCGTATGTTCGCGCTCAGGGCCATGGAGTCGCCTCTTGGAGTTTTGTTGCATCGGCAGTTCCGTCAAGCCCGGCGGGCTCCTGTTTCCCTTGGGCTCAAGTCGAGTGACCCGATCAGCGGGAAAGTTCCGCTCAACCCGAGAAGTCTTGCAAGAGGCTCCATGCTGAAAAGGTCCTTGACAGCTGCGTTTCTTCTCTTCGTCAGCGGCACGAACCTTGCTTCCGCCACCGACGACCGCCAGTTTCGCCTGTCGGTCCCCGACGTGCTGGCCGGAAGCGGATTGATGAAGTACATGTTGCCGCGGTTCACCTTGAAAACCCAGGTGCGCATCGAGCTGGTCTCGCCAGGGGAAGCGGCAGAAGCCGCGCTCGGCGATGTCGGCACGCCGGTCTTTACCGGCATGGGCCAGACCTGGTCCATCAACGTCCTTGCGCCAGAGCATGCAGGCGCATCTCGGTTTGCCTCGTGGATTACGGACACGACCGGGCAAAGCGCGATCACGGGATTCAAGATCGACGGCAATCAGCCGTTCGCCTTGCCGGTCGAGGAAGAGGAGATTGCCGAAGACCAGTTCTATGACGGTGACAGGCTGCGCGGGCAGCAGGTGTCGCGGGTCCATTGCGGCCGCTGCCACGTCACGGCCCGAGGCGACGAAGGCCTCGGCATTGGTTCGACCCCGTCGTTCTTTGCCTTGCGCACCTTTGAAGACTGGGACGTGAGGTTCTCGAGCTTCTACGTCCTGAAACCCCACGGGGCGTTCACGCAGATCGAAGACGTCACGGAACCTTTCCCCGAGGACCGCCCCTCGCCGATCGCACCGATGGAACTGACGTTGGACGACATAGACGCGATCCTGGCTTATGTCGCAAGCATCGAACCTGCGGCCCTTGGCGCTCCCTTGACAGGTCAGTGATCGCGACGTTTCGACAGGTAGTCGTCCGTGGTGCGGACCCGCGGCCGCTCGCCCATGGCCATCGGGCTGTCCTGGCTCAGGAACTGGGACTTCACCCGGCAGTCGTCGCACATCTGGATCATGCGCAGCGCACCCTCTCCCTGGTACATCGAGTGCGAGGACAGTCTCTCGGTAATGCGTTCAATGGTTGATCTTGAACCGAACAGGCTGCCACACTCGATGCAGGCGAACGGCTCTTCCTCGTTCAAGACCACCTGGGACAGTGCCTCGTCGCCAAGATTGAGCCGTGGCACCAGCGTGATGGCATCTTCGGGACAGATGCTGGCGCAAAGCCCGCATTGCAGGCAGGCATCTTCCTGAAACCGCAACTGAGGCAGATCGGGATTGTCGCCAAGTGCGCCGGAAGGGCAAAGCGACACGCAGGAGAGACAAAGCGTGCACGCATCCGCATTGACCGAAATCACGCCATAAGGGGCATCGTCGGGCAACGGAAGCGGCTCGGCGGCGTCCGGGCGCAATGCCTTCGCCGCCTGCCGGGCGATCTGCCGCCGCGTCCCCATGGGCCGGATCGGCTTGGCCAGTGCGGACGGCACTTCGGAATCGAACAGCGAATCCGAAAGCGCGTCGGCGTCGGAGGTGTCGATCAAGGACACCCTTGGACCGGCGATCGCCTCGGTCAAGGCGATCTCATGGCCCAGTACCGATCGGTCGGCCCCGGGTCCGGGCACGACGGCCACAGCGGCAAAGCCGGCGGCCAGCGCGGCGAGGGCCTCCGCATGTCCGAAAGCGCCGACCGCCGGCATTTCCATCGGCACGACATCGGCCGGAAGGCCCCGGCCATGCCGGGCGGAAAGCCTGATCAGTTCAGAACCGTGCCCATCCACAACCAAAAGCCTTGGATCCGTTCCACCAGCGCCGAGAAAGGCCTTTGCCAGCGTCTGGATCCGACGGAACGAATGCTCGACGGGCGGCGCGTCGTACGAAATCGCGCCGGACGGGCAAAGCGAGGAGCATGCGCCGCACCCTGCACAAGTCATCGGGTCAACGGTGACATATTCGCCCTCGGGAGCAATTGCGCCAGTCGGACAGGCGTCAAGGCAACGCGAACATCCCACCTGACCGGCCCGCGAATGGGCGCAGAGGATCGGCTCGACACGGGCATAGAGCGGCTTTTCGAATGTGCCGATCAGCTTGGCGGCATCGAACACCGCATCCATGGACGCCGTGACGCTGCCCGGGTCGGCGCGCAGGTAGCCTTCTCGCTTTTCGTGGGCGGAAAAGAGCGGGGCCTGCCCGCTGAGATCGAGGATCATGTCACATTCGGAGTGCGCGCCATTGCGTGGTTCGGTCCATCGCCAGTTGCCGCGCCCGCCTGGCTGAATCCTGCTGAACGCGTCGAACGACACCTTGAACCCGCCCAATGCCCCTGACGCTTTCCTGATGCGCCCCCTGATCACGTCGAACTCTCGTTCCGGAGGGGGATCGCTGTCATCCAGTTGCAGGACCGTGACGCCGTGCGTGTCGGCAAGACGTCGGGCGGCGTCAAACGCGGAATCGCCACTCCCGATGATCAGGCAAACGCCCTCGGACACCACGTCGACTGTCTTCGTCAACGCCGCGGGCATCGTGGCCGCCGCGACGAGCGCGGCCATCTTGGGACCGGTGTCATTGTCGTCATCCGTCCAGCCGGCCCGGTCCCGAAGGTCGACGAATGAAGGCGCCTCGGCCTCCAGCTCCTCGGCAAGCTCCTCGAAGAACCGCATTTCCTGCCCGCAGCAAATCGTGCAGTCGCCCCCCGCAATCTCCCGTGCCGCAATTTCCGCCTGCTCGGTGCAAAGCGCGGTATGGACCGGGGAGCACTCGACCCCGGTCGCCGCCTCGATCACGGCGGGCTGCAGGCGTTGCGATTTCTCGCAGTCGCAAAGGACCAGCTTGTTGGTCAAGGTCTTTCCCTTCCTCGACAATCGGCCGGTGACGGACTCACGTCCTGCTGCCGGACTTGACATG
>VYCX01000255.1 GCA_009843725.1 Boseongicola sp. SB0675_bin_26 | reverse complement strand
CTTGGAGTGAATGGCCAAGCTGCAGACATTGTCGCTGATACATTGGTTCAGGCAGATCTATGGGGTCACCAGTCCCATGGCGTGATGCGTCTCTTCTGGTACGCGGAGCGGCTGAAGAGCGGCGCCGTGAGCGGGAACGCTGAGCCGCTGACGGACGGCGGCTTCGGCGCGATCGCGACCATGGATGGCCAGGGCGGCCTGGGTCAGGTGGTTGCGCATTCGGCAATGTCCAAGGCGATCGCGCTGTCGAGGGAATTCGGCATCGGCACGGTCGCCGTGCGAAACTCGGGACATTTCGGGACGGCGATGTATTTCACGAGACTGGCCGCCCTTGCCGGGTGCGTCGGCTTCATCTCGACCAATGCGAGCCCGGCGATGGCCCCCTGGGGCGGCAAGGAAAGGCGGGTCGGGACGAACCCGTGGTCCTGGGCCGCCCCGGCAGGACGCCATGCGCCCATGATGCTGGACATCGCGAACACTGCCGTTGCCCGCGGAAAGCTCTACCTGGCCCGTCAGCGCAATGAACGCATCCCGGACGGTTGGGCCATGGATGCGGACGGCAACGCGACCACTGATCCGGCGGCAGGCATCGCCGGCACCATTTTGCCCATGGCGGGTCACAAGGGGTACGCCATCTCGACAGTCATGGACGTGCTGTCAGGGATTCTGCCCGGCAGCCGGTTTGGCAGTTCGGTTGTTGGCCCATACGTGCCGGACGGCGTCAGCGGGGCAGGCCATCTTGTTCTCGCGATCGACATCAAGGCGATTCGGCCAACGGAGGATTTCGAGGCGGACATGGAGAAATTGATCGGCGAATTGAAGGCAACGCCACTCCAGCCGGAAGTTGACGAAATATACTACCCCGGAGAGATCGAGGCGCTGTCAGACGCCAGGTTGCGCCGGGACGGCATTCGTTTGCCGAAGAACACCGCTGAAGAGCTGCGCCACAAGGCTGCGGAACTGGGGATCGCCGCCCCGTTCTAGGGTTGCATCCGCGCGAGGGGGATCTGGATGAACAACGGAGAAAACGGGTCGGTCGAGCGCGACGTCGCCGACTACATCGCTGGCGCGCTCGAAGCGGAAATTCCGGCATCCGTTCTTGCGCGTGCGCGCTGCCACCTTCTGGACACGCTCGCGGCCATCATTTCCGGGCGAAACCTGCCTGCGGGCGACTTCGGCTTTCGATTGGCATCGGAATCAGGCGTCGGCGCGGACGCAACCTTGCTAGGAACAAGCCAGCAGGTGAGCCTGGAATGCGCCGCGTTCGCCAATGCGATGGCGGCTCACGCCGGTGAAACCGACGACAGCCACGTCCGTGGACGGTTCCACCCGGGCTGTGCCGTTGTTCCTGCAGCGCTGGCGGTGGCGGAACGCTTCGACACCTCCGGCAAAGACTTGCTGAAAGCCATCGTGCTTGGCTACGACATCGGCGCGCGATCCACGATTGCGCTCGGGTTCTCCAACCCGCGCACAACGGCGATCTCCACGCATTCCTTCGGCGCGCTCTTCGGTGCCGCCGCCAGCTCGGGCGCGCTAATGGGGCTCACGCCGTTCGAATCCGAATCACTCCTGTCGGTGACCGTGCAGCAGGCTTCGGGCCTGTCCTACTGGAACCGTGATCCCGACCACATCGAGAAATCCTTCGACTTTGGCGCAAAGGCCGCCCGCAACGGCGTCTTTGCGGCCATGCTCGCCAAGGCCGGCATGACGGCGCCCAGCCTTCCGTTGACCGGCGAGAACGGGTACCTCGCGGCCTATGCCGAAGTCGCAAACCCGGCGGCGCTTGCCGACGAACTGGGTACCCGGTTCGAAATCGAAGGCGCAACCATAAAGAAGTGGTCGGCAGGTTCCCCGATCCAGTCGGTTCTCGATGCCGTCGAGGCAATCTTCGGCGGCAAGAGCTTCGATCCGGCAACGATTTCCGAAGTGGTCGTCCACCTGCCTTCGAACCGCATTCACGTCGTCGACGACCGGCAGATGCCGGCAGTTTGCTGCCAGCATCTTGTCGCCGTGGCCCTGCTGGATGGACGCGTGACCTTCGCCAGTTCCCACGACAAAAGCCGCATGTCCGACCGGGACGTTCTGGGGCTGCGCAAGAAAATCCACCTCGTCGCGGAAGACGATCTCGCCAAAGCCCGGCCGGAGCGGCAATCCGTCGTCGAATTCACCATGACGAACGGGGAGAGGCATCGCCATCAAGCGAAGGTCGTGCGTGGAACCCCGGACGACCCGATGCTGCCCGAGGAAGTGGCGGCGAAGGCGGCGGACATCCTGGAACCGACAATGGGCAGCGGCGCGAGTGCATTGATCGACCTTGTCCTGACCCGGGAATTCAATATGGAAGAGCTGGTCTCGGCCTGCAGCACAAGAGCCGAGGCTGCCTGAGCCGTGGGTTGAACGTTGTCGGACGAAGAGATCAGCATCGACGAGGCAAGTCACGCCTCAGCGCATGTCGGGGCAACGCGGGCAATCTCCCGCTTCGTCACAGAAACCGCGTATGAAAGCTTGCCGGCAGAATCCGTCGAACTCGCCAAGCGTTGCATCCTTGACGGCACGGGAGTCATGATCGCGGGATCGACCGAGCCCTGCGCCCGCATTGCCCGCGACTACGTCCGCGCCGTCGGCGGCGTCCCGGAGGCCCGCACCGTGGGCGCGGAATCAATCTCTGCGCCGGCCCATCTTGCGGCATTGGCCAATGGCGTCGCCGGACACGCACTCGACTACGATGACTCCGCACTTTCGACCGAGGGCGACCGTTCGGTTCTCATTCACCCTACCATGCAGCCGCTTTGCGCCTGCCTGGCCCTGGCGGAACAGTGCCAAGCCTCCGGCGCCGACTTCCTGACCGCCTTCATCCTGGGCTTCGACGTTCAGGTAAAGATCGCCGAAGCCATCCATCCCGACCACTTCGCCGGCGGCCGAGGCTTTCATTCCAGCGGCACGATCGGCGCTTTCGGCTCCGTCATCGCCGCCGGCAAAGTCATGGGGCTAACCGAAATCCAGGTCTGCAACTCCATCGCGATCGCCGCGACCATGGCCGCAGGTCTCGGTGTCAACCTCGGCACGATGTCAAAGCCACTCAACATGGGTCGCGCGGCAGAATCCGGCATCACGGCGGCACGGCTGGCGAGCCTTGGGTTCGACGGTCCGGCAGACGCGCTTGAAGGCGGACGCGGGTTCTTCGAGGCATTTGGCGGAGGCTTTGACAGCGCGCGGCTTGTGCCACGGCTGGGCTCCCCGTTTGCGATCATCGATCCCGGCCCGTCGATCAAGCCCTACCCATGCGGCGTTGTCGGCCATGCCGGCATGGATGCGATGCAGAAGCTTGTTTCCGAGCACGACATTGAACCCGGCGTGGTCGAGAGCATTCACGTCAAGACCGGCGCCAACGTCATTGCCCCCGGACCCCTGCGGGTCGCGCATGCCACCGACGCGCTGGAGGCAAAGTTCTGCGTGCCCTTTCAGATGGCCGCGATGGTGCTCCGCCGGAAAGCGGGACTTGCCGAATTCTCCGATGACTTCGTCACCTCCTCCGCCGTCCAGGCAATGCAACGGCGGGTCAGTACCGAAGTCTCGCCCGAGATCGTCGCGCTCGGGAAGGACAGGGTCGTCTTCGACATCTCGCTCGTCACGAAGGACGGCCGGACCCTTCAGCAGTCTTCCGCGTCCAGCTATCGCGGCGGTCCCGCCAATCCGATGACCTGGGATGAAATCTGCGGGAAGTTTCGTGATTGTGCGGGTTCCACGGTCCCGGCGCAAAACCAGAACGACCTTGCCACGCATTTGGCGGAACTCGAGTCCGTCGAGTGTGCGGCTCGTGTCTTCGGCCTGGTTTCGGACCGATAGGTGATTGGCTCAATGGTCAGATGGCGGAAGCACTGATGTACAGGGCCGTCGGACAGGCCGGTGCCAACGCACTGAACGAGTGCCGCGGCGCTGGTCCACTCGTCAACGCAGCCGCTCGGCCGGGCGTCCAGAATCTCGTCCACCTGCCAGCAGCCGCTCTGACGCTCCACATTCTCCGACCGGCGGCACCACAGGTTCGCCAGCCACATGCCGGGATTTCGACACGGCCGAATCCTGCGGTCGCCACAAGACTCGCCCGCACCGGACCGCACGGCCTTTCGGACCGCGAGCTGCGAAGCCCAAAGATCCCGGCTGATCCCCGGATCGACCCCCCGTTCAGGAAAAGACTCCGGCCACTCCGCCCCGAGGGAACGGTTTGCACGCCAATTCTCGTTTCAACCGGGTCGAACCCGCCTGTGCGAAGTCCATCGACGCATCGTCACTCCACGCAAGGGCTTGAAGCCTGGTCGACGAACCAACCCCATGCCGAGCGTGTCGCACTCCTGGCATGGGCCCCGCTGTCCATGGTTTCAGGCGCTTCTGGTCCGCCAGCTTTCCGCGTAGTTTTCGCGCGCCTCGCTGGCAAAGGGCGTCGGCGACACCCGCACCCGGATATCGGCCTGGCGATGCGGTTCGGTCGAGGTCTTTCGCGTCGGTTCCGGTTCGCCCCACTTTAGCGTCAGGACATCCCCTATCTCGACATCCTGATCGACCACGACCACCGACAGCACGCAGCGTTCGTTCCCGCTGTAGCTGGTGAACCTGCTCATGCCGACCATTTTGTCGTCCTGCAAGAGCATGTCGGCGCTGGAAGAGGCGTAGTTCACCATGGGGAAATCAATCCATTTTTGTGGCGCGCCAGCCTCGAAGGCCGAAGCGATCACGTTGAGGACGTCTTCGCGGTTCCACTCGAACGTGGCCTTCTTGCGATTGGTGGGTGCGTCTTTCATTGACGCAAGTGCGTCCTTGCCGACGAAGTCGCTCTTCTTCCAGCCGATGTAGAAGTCGTATCCGAGTTCGAACGGGTTGACGTAGTAGTCTTCGACATTGTCAGAAACGAAGGAGCCGCCAATCGCGCCAGTAGCCTCGTAGCTGTCGGCCCCGAGCCAGTCGCGATAGTCAGCAAGCATTCCGTCGCCTGTGTAGATGCCCGGAAGCGGCGACGGGATCCAGCCGGACTCAAGGGTGTTGGTGGCATAGGCGCGGCTGCCACACTGAACTAGTCTTCTGTAACAATAGTTGCTATCAAAGCGACAGATGACACGAGCAGGAGG
>VYCX01000338.1 GCA_009843725.1 Boseongicola sp. SB0675_bin_26 | reverse complement strand
AACCGGCCTTCGGTCGCGAAGCGTGCGGGTTGCCGCGTAGCTTGGCCGAGAAGCCATCGCCTTCAGGCGACGGAGTGTTCACGCGAGCTGTCGATGGTGCGGCAGGGCGTCGTGCCGTTCAGGTCAGGCCCGGCTCGTCGAGCATGTGCCGTCCGGTCCGGTCCTCGACCTCGATCACCCAGATGTCGGGATCGAACTCACCTTGCCGCGCGACCTTCCGGTCGACCTCCGCTTCCGGGCCTTCGGCCAGAACGACCCATTGCCGTTCGCCGCTGACAAGGTCGAAGGAGCGCTGATAGCAGGTTGCCGACCCGTCGAGCGTGTTGAGTTTCACGAGCACCGCGCCCGCCGTTGCGTCGCCTTTTTGCACGATGAACGCGGGAATCGCCGCGAGTCTCAGGCGCGTCAGGTAGGCTGCAATCCAGATTTCCGAGGTCAGGCGCGTCATGGAGCGTCGCCCGGAAACTCGAGACCCATCTCCCGGAAGCGCTCTGCCTCGTCCAGCCAGTTGCCGCGCACCTTCACGGTCAGGAACAGGTGGATCTTGCAGTCCAGGAATTCCGCGATTTCCCGCCGCGCCATCTGCCCGACCGCCTTGATCATCTCGCCTTTCTTGCCAAGCACGATGCCCTTGTGGCCGTCGCGCGCGACATAGATCACCTGGTCGATCCGGACGGATCCGTCCGGGTCCGTGTCCCACGATCCGGTTTCGACCGTCAACTGATAGGGCAATTCCTGGTGCAGGCGCAGCGTAAGGGCCTTGCGCGTGATTTCCGCAGCGATGATCCGAAGCGGCATGTCCGCGATCTGGTCCTCGGGATAGAGCCATGGGCCTTCCGGCAGCCCCTCGGCCAGCCAGCGGCGCAAATCGTCAACGCCATCGCCGTTCCTTGCGGAAATCATGAAGGAACGCGCAAAGGGGAAGCTGCCGTTCATTTCGTCCGCAAGGGACAGCAGCGCGGTCCGCTTGATTCGATCGATCTTGTTGATTGCAAGCGCAACCGGCGCGCGACCGGAGCCGTTCCGGAGAGTGTCCAGGATCGCCGCCATGTCCTTGGTCACGCCGCGATGCGCCTCGACCAGAAGCACGACGAGGTCCGCATCCGCCGCTCCAGCCCACGCGGCAGTGACCATGGCGCGGTCCAGTCGCCGCCGCGGCTGAAAGAGTCCAGGCGTGTCAACCAGGACGATCTGCGCGTCCCCTTCGATCACGATGCCGCGAATGCGCGTTCGTGTCGTCTGAACCTTGTGGGTGACGATCGAGACGTCTGCCCCGACCATGCGGTTCAACAGGGTCGACTTGCCGGCATTCGGTTCCCCGATCAGAGCCACAAAGCCGGAGCGCGTGGACATGAATGGCCGTCCTTCGAAATCTGCGTGCCCGGACTTAGGCGAATTCCTGCGCTTTCGCCAGTGCGCTTGTCGTCGCCCGGGGATGCCCGCCCAATGAAAACGGAGCCGAATTGCACAAGTTCGAGTCGCCTCGGAGGAGCGCGACGAGCACCACGTCCGGAAGCGGTGCCGCACCGGCTTCGCCAAGAGGAATCGCCGCTTCCGGCGTCGACGGGACTTGCCTGTCAGTTCCCGACCCTTCGCCTGACAACGGGAGTCCGGAGGGTCAGGGACCTTCGCTCGGCCACGCTCCCTTGACGGAATCTTGATTGAATGCCGGTTTCCCTTGGCAGCAGGGGACATGTCATGCCCGCACAGGCGTCCATGCTTCGCGTTCGGATTGAAGAACGGCTCAATGCGCGCGACCGGCGCCATGCCCGTTGTCGGCGGGAAAGGTCGCGCGGCTGAGACCGTGCCTCAGAACCTGCGTGCGATGGAGAAATTGAAGATTGCCGTGGTGTCCCTGTCCGGGGGGACCGTGGTCAACCGGAAATCGGTGCCGCCCAAGCGCGCCGAGAGCGTGGCTGTCGCAAGTGGCAGGTAGCCGCCGATGTTCGGAATGCCGTAGTCATCTTTCAGGTCCTGGGCCAGGGTTCGGTAGTAACCGATGCCCGTGCCGACCCCTCCGCGGATTTCAGCTGGGCCAAGCGTGACGAGGTGAGTCGAGACTCCGACAAGTACGAACGGCGACACCTCGTTGTAGCTGTTGTGGAAGACCCCGCCCTCAAGATGCCATTCCGTGCCGGGCCGACGCTCCCAGCGCCTGCCGTAGCTCAGGCCGGGATTGAAGTTGTTCAGATTGTCGTTGCCGACATGCAACGATCCCACGACGAGACCGAAATAGCGGTCCTGCGCGTGGGCCGTTCCGGACAGCAGCAGGATGAGGATCAGAATGCGCATTGGAACCCTGTACATGGGAGAAAAGGGGATTGCCAGCGGTTCGCTGTCGGACAGGCCGTTCTCGGCGGCTCCGAGCTTCCAGACCTTTGGGGTGGTTGCCGGGCCTGGGAGCGCCGGATTCGTGTTCGCGGACCTTGCACGGGCTGCACGGGATGCCTGCCTTGCCCTTGCCCGGGACACGCGCAATTGAGAACACATGGAGCGGGAATTCGCTAGGGAGGAGGCGTCTCTCATGAAGATCGTCCATCTTACTGACACGCACGTCGTTGCAGGCAATGGCTCTCTGGCCGGTCTCTGTCCAGGAGCACGGCTGCGAGCGGCGGTTGACTCGATCAATGCCGAACACGGCGATGCGGCCTTTGTGGTCGTGACGGGCGACCTGTCGGATTCGGGGGATGTCGCCAGCTATGAAGCCTTCGGCGCCGAGATCCGGCGTCTCAGGATGCCGTTTCACCTTCTGGTCGGCAATCACGACGATACGGATGAACTCGTCCGGGTCTTTCCCGGCTTGCCCAGGGACAACAATGGATTCGCCCAGTCCAGCAGCGCGACGCCGTTCGGCAGATGCCTGTTTCTCGACACGCATGTTCCCGGATCGGGCGTCGGCAAGTACTGTCCTGCGCGGCAGGGATGGCTGCGTGCGGAACTGGAGCGCGATGCGGAGCCGGTCTTCCTGTTCATGCACCATCCGCCCTTTCCGGTGGGAATGTCAGGCATGGACGACATCAGGCTTGCCGACGGCGATGCCCTCCACGCCTTGCTGGCCCCGCACGCTTCGCGCATTCGGCACCTTTTCTTCGGCCATCTCCACCGGCCGGTCTGGGGCACATGGCGCGGATTCCCCTTTTCCTGCATGCGAGGGACGAACCATCAGGTCGCACTCGATCTCACCGGCGCAACGGACCGCGTCCTTGGCACCCGGGAGCCGCCCGCCTACGGCATTGTTCTCCTGTCCGACGAACAGGTTACCGTGCACATGCACGACTACACGAACGCGTTCAGCACCGTTCCGATCTGAGGAGTTGCGCGGGCCCGGATCCGCGACTTGGCACGTTCGGCCGCCTTGAGCGGAAACGCAGCGGCTTCCGGACGTCGCCGCCGGATCCATCAAAAGTCGACCGCCCGGCCTTTCCTCTCCCAGTCGCCGTAGCGAACCGGATCCGGACCCTCAGGGCCGCCGAACTCCTCGGGCCGGTTCATGTCCTCGGCCTTCTTCTTGCGAAGCCGCTCCGCGTCGGCAAGCGCGCGCCGGGCTTCGGGAGGCAGGTCCTTTTCGGCCATTGAGGAATCCTTGTGGCACGGTTCCAGCCTGTTATAGGGTTCGTCGGGTTTCCCGCAAGGCATGGCAATGGAGAAGGCTGGGGCAGAAGCGAGGCGCGCAGCGGTCGCGGCGATGACGTCCGTGACGGACCGCCGCCAGTTGCTGGACATCGCGCTGGCGCGGGCGGCGGAGGGACTGGATCCACCTGGGCGGGCTCGTGCCGGGCGCCTGGCGACTGGCGCGCTTCGCTGGGCAGGCCGTTCGGACAGGGTGCTTGGCCCGTGCCTGAAGCGTCTGCCGGAGAGCCGGGTCATGAACCTGCTGCGGCTGGCCGTGTTCGAGATGTTCGTCGAGCTTGCACCGGCGCATGCGGTGGTCAACCAGTCCGTGTCGCTTGCCCCGCACGGCAAGACAGGCCTGGTCAATGCCGTCCTGAGGAACGTGCTGCGTAACGGGCCGGACTGGGACAGCCTGCCCCTTCCAGGCCTTCCGAAATGGCTTCGCAGGCGATTGGTGGATGCCTGGGGCCGGGATGCAGTGCTGGCCATGGAGGCGGAATTCGCGGCCGGGCCAAAGCTCGACCTTACGCTGCGCGATTCCGGCGAAGAGAAGACCTGGGCCAAACGGCTTGGGGCGGTGCTGCGTCCGGATGGCGGCATCCGACTTGTCGAACCCCGGCAGGTCTCGGCCCTGCCGGGATACGCGGACGGCGCCTGGTGGGTGCAGGACGCAGGGGCCGCGGTCGCGGCGCGCGTGCTTGACGCGCGGCCCGGCGAGGCAGTGCTTGATCTTTGCTGCGCACCAGGAGGAAAGACCTTGCAACTGGCGGCGTCAGGAGCGGAGGTCACGGCACTTGACGTCTCGCTGGAGCGCATGGCGCGGGTGGAAGAGAACCTTGCGCGCACGGGGCTTGCGGCCACCTGCATCGTGGCTGACGCATTGAACTGGACGTCGCATGGGAAGTTCGACGCGATCCTCGTCGATGCCCCTTGCTCGGGAACCGGAACGCTGAGACGGCATCCTGATCTCGTCTTCGTGCGCGACGGGAGCGGCATTGACGAACTCGTGGAACTGCAGGCGAAGCTGATTGACCGCGCGCTTCTTTCGCTCCGGCCCGGCGGCCGGCTGGTCCTCTGCACCTGCTCGCTTCTGCCCGAAGAGGGGGAGGAGCAGGTTGGTGCCGCGCTTTCGCGGCACCCGGATCTCTCGGTCGCGGCACCGCTCGGCGACTGGATCGACAATCTGTGGCGCACGCAGGACGGCATGTTGAGGATTCGCCCCGACCATTGGCGTGACGAGGGCGGAATTGACGGCTTCTTCGTTGCGCGCCTGGAAAAACGGCCATGACAGCCTGACGGCGGTTCGCTATCCTCGCAGCCTGAGGGCCGGGCAGGCTGCGTCCGGGCAGGGCGATGCGAGTTCCCGGGACAGGGAGTTGGTTTGTGCGTGCCACGCGCTGGTTGAACCGCCTTCACGCGATTTGGGCCTGCTTGTCGCCGCCGGCAGCGGCTTTCACCATGATGTCCGACACTCGCGTGAAGGGCTCCGTCGAACGCGGACGCCGACTCGCTGCGG
>VYCX01000550.1 GCA_009843725.1 Boseongicola sp. SB0675_bin_26 | reverse complement strand
GTATGAAGGAAGAACAGAACGGGAATAACCTACCCCATATCAGAAACGCACCCTCTGGCATTGAAATACGCCATCGACCGCGAGGAAATGGTGGACAAGATCCTGCGCGGTTATGGCAGCGTTGGAAACGATACGCCCATCAACGCGGCATACCCGTTGTATTCCGATGATCTGGGGCAGCGCGCTTATGATCCCGAAAAGGCCAGGTTCCACTACGAGAAGTCCGGCCATGATGGCAGCCCGATCGTTCTGAAAGTGTCCGAGGCAGCCTTTCCGGGCGCGGTCGACGCGTCCCAGCTGTTCCAGCAGAGCGCGAAAAGGGCTGGCATCCCGCTGCAAGTGGAACGGGTGCCAAGCGATGGCTATTGGTCAGAGGTCTGGAACAAGGAGCCGTTCTGCGCCTCCTACTGGAGCGGACGCCCGGTGCAGGATCAGATGTTCTCGACCGCGTACAAGTCGGATGCAGATTGGAATGACACGCGGTTCTTCCGGGATGATTTCGACGCATTGCTGGCACAGGCCAAGGCAGAGCTTGACCTGGCCAAGCGCAAGGAGCTTTATCGCCAGATGTCGGTCATCTTGCGTGACGAAGGTGGCGTCATCGTTCCCATGTTCAACGACTTCATTGATGCGGTCAGCACGAGCCTGGGCGGCTGGGTCGGCGATCCCGGTGGCGGTTCGATGTTCGATGGTGCGCTGGTAAAGACCTGGTTGCTCTGATCCGACGTGCCGAACAACCCAATGATCCTGATGGCAGCCCAACGCATCGCGTTGGGCTGCCTGTTGCTTGTCGCGGCGTCGATTCTGATATTTGCGGGAACTCAGATTCTGCCCGGCGACGTGGCGCAATCAATTCTTGGCCGAAGCGCAACGCCGGAATCTCTTGCCAGCCTGCGCGAAGAGCTGGGGCTGAACAAGCCTGCGGTCCAGCGGTATCTTGACTGGCTCCTTGCCTTTTTGAGCGGCGATCTGGGCACGGCACTTTCGAACGGCAAGGACATCGGGGAATCTGTTGCCGGGCGGCTTGGCAACACGCTGTTCCTTGCCGGCTGGGCGGCGGCGCTTTCGGTGCCTCTGGCGATCTTTCTGGGCCTGCTGTCGGTACGTTACCAGGACCGGACGCCGGACCGCATGATTTCAGGGCTGTCGCTGGCCTCGATTTCTCTTCCGGAATTTTTCATCGGCTATCTGTTGATCTATTTCCTGGCGGTAAAACTGCAATGGTTCCCGTCGGTCGCCACGCTGAACGCAGACATGCCCCTAGGCGAGAAGCTGCGGACGATTGCCCTGCCGGTGATGGTTCTGACCATGGTGGTGCTGGCGCATATGATGCGCATGACCCGGGCCGCCATTCTGAATGTGATGCAGTCTGCCTACATCGAAACGGCGGAACTCAAGGGGCTGACGCCCTTTAACGTCATTCGCAAGCACGCCTTTCCGAATGCGATCGCGCCCATTGTCAATGTGGTCATGATCAACCTGGCCTATCTGGTGGTGGGGGTTGTCGTCGTCGAGGTGATATTTGTCTATCCCGGAATGGGTCAGTACATGGTCGATCATGTCTCGAAACGTGACGTGCCGGTCGTGCAGGCCTGCGGCACCATATTCGCAGCCGTCTATATCGGCCTGAATCTGGTCGCAGACCTTGTTTCAATCATCTCCAACCCGCGTCTGCGGCACCCGAAATAGGGGGCGTCATGACGCTTCACCGAATTCCAATAAGTGCGCTGATCGGGCTGATCCTGACTGGAGTGGCAGTTTTCGTCGCTGCATTTGCACCGTTCCTGGCCCCTTACAACCCCGCCGAGACCGTCGGCGATGTCTGGGAACCTGCCTCGGATCAGTTCTGGCTTGGCACCGACAATTTGGGGCGGGACCTGCTGTCGCGGATGATCTACGGCGCCCGTATCACTATCTTCATCGCCGCTGCCGCTACGGCCCTGTCATTTTTTGTCGGGGCAGTCGCGGGCTTTGCTGCCGCGGTGGCCGGCGGCCTGACTGATCAGGCAATGTCACGCAGCGTTGACCTGTTGATGTCAATCCCAAGCCTGATCTTCGCGCTTGTGGTCTTGTCGGTCCTGCCGAGCACTGTACTGATTCTGATTCTGGTGATGGCAGTCCTTGACTTCACAAGGGTCTACCGTCTGGCCCGGGCCGTTGCCGTCGATGTCAACGTCATGGACTATGTCGAGGCTGCACGCTTGCGCGGCGAGCGCCTGAAATGGATCGTGTTCCGGGAAATCCTTCCCAATGCCCTTTCAACGCTTGTGGCTGAACTGGGGCTGCGCTTTATCTTCATGGTGCTTTTTCTGTCGTCACTGTCCTTCCTTGGCCTTGGCGTTCAGCCGCCCGAGTCCGATTGGGGCGGGATGGTCAAGGAAAACAAGGACGGCATCATATTCGGCATTCCCGCGGCGCTGATCCCTGCGGCAGCCATTTCGGTGCTGGCGATTTCTGTCAATCTGGTGGCCGACTGGATTTTGCGGCGCACGAGTGACCTCAAAGGGGGCCGGAGCTGATGTCGGACACCCTGCTTGAGGTCCGCAATCTCAGGATTGACGGAACGGTCCGCCCGCCCGGCGAAAAGCCGAAAGACATCAACATCGTCGAAGGCGTTTCGCTGACACTGGCGCCCGGACGGGTCATGGGACTGATCGGGGAAAGTGGCGCAGGCAAGTCCACCGTGGGGCTGTCAACGCTGCGCTATGGGCGGGGCGGCCTGCGACTGAGCGGCGAAATCTGGCTTAACGGCCGCAACATCCAGACGATCAGTCCCGGTCAGTTGCGGGACCTGCGCGGGCGCGAAGTAACATATGTCTCACAGTCCGCTGCTGCTTCTTTCAACCCGTCCATCAGGCTGATGGATCAGGTGATAGAGGCGACGATCCTGCACAAAATCATGTCCAAATCAGAAGCACAGAAACGCGCAGTGGAACTGTTCGGTGCGCTCAGCCTGCCGGAACCTGAAAGCATCGGCAGCCGCTATCCGCATCAGGTCTCTGGCGGGCAGTTGCAGCGGGTCATGACAGCCATGGCGCTCTGCCCGAAGCCCGATCTGATCGTCTTTGACGAACCGACAACGGCGCTGGACGTGACCACGCAAATTGATGTTCTGGCAGCGATCAAGACCGCGATAAAGCACACGGGAGTGGCGGCGCTGTACATCACCCACGACCTTGCCGTCGTGGCGCAGGTTTCCGACGAAATCCTCGTCTTGCGTCACGGCAACATGGTGGAACACGGCACCGTTCAGCAGATCATCGAAGCGCCGAAGGAGGGCTACACGCGGGCGCTGGTGTCCGCGCATTCCATTCCGCACGAGGAACAGGCCGCCACGGACAGTCCGGTCCTTCGCCTCGAAGACATCACGGCATCCTATGAAGGCAGGATACAGGTTCTGACCGATGTCACGGCCGAAATTCATCCTGGTCAGACCCTCGCCGTGGTCGGTGAATCCGGGTCCGGCAAGTCCACGCTGGCGCGGGTGGTGACCGGGCTCCTGCCGCCTGACAAGGGGCGCGTCCTGTTCGATGATCAGCCGCTTCCGCCAGCACTTGCGGACCGGAGCCTGGAACAGCTGCGCGAATTGCAGATGATCTATCAGATGGCCGATGTGGCGATGAATCCACGCCAGACAGTCGCCACGATCATCGGCCGACCGCTGGAGATGTACTTTGGCATCCGCGGCGCAGAAAAGCGCAGGCGCGTGATCGAACTGCTGGACCAGATCGAAATGGGCGAAAGCTTCATCGACCGGTATCCAGCCGAATTGTCGGGTGGTCAGAAACAGAGGGTCTGCATTGCCCGATCGCTTGCTGCCAAGCCCAGGATGATCATCTGCGATGAGGTGACCAGCGCCCTGGATCCGCTTGTGGCCAACGGGATTCTCAAACTGTTGCTGAACCTGCAGACGGAAGAAGGCGTTGCCTATATGTTCATCACACACGATCTCGCGACAGTCGAGGCGATTTCGGACTCCATCGCGGTGATGTATCAGGGGCGACTGGTGCGATATGGCCCCAAGACCGAGGTGCTGACGCCGCCATTCGATGACTATACCGATCTGCTTTTGTCTTCGGTCCCCGAACTCAGGCTGGGTTGGCTGGAAGGCGTCGTGCAGAACAGGAAGATGGAAAGCGCCGGATTCTAGCCGCTTGCATCCGCGTGTGTCCATTCGGGAGCAAATTTGGCGGAAAGCTCATGAAGTTAGTCACTTACAATATTCGTTACGCCTTCGGACTTGATGGGCAATACGACTATGACCGGATAACGCAGGCCGTGGATGGTGCCGATGTCGTTGCGCTGCAGGAGGTCGAGCGACATTGGCGGCGCAGCGACATGGCCGACCAAGTTGCGCTCATCGAGGAAAGGCTGCCGCAATATCATTCATGCTACTGCCCGGCATTTGATGTGGATGCCAGTGAGACTGCGCCGGATGGGCATGTCATCAAACGGCGCCGTCAATTCGGCACAATGATCCTGTCACGCTGGCCAATTCGGGAGGCCCGCACGCACATTCTGCCCAAAATTGCGACCAAGCAGAATTTCAACATGGACACGGGCGCCCTGGAATGCGTCATCGCTACAGACTGCGGGCTGATTCGCGTGTTCTCCATTCACTTGTCCGCGATCTCGATACGTGAGCGCCTGCTGCAAATTGACTATCTCCTCGATGTCCACCGAAATGCGCGGGCCAGAGGCGGATCATGGACCGGAGAAGGGCCGGCTCAGAACGAAAGCGAATGGCAGGAATTTCTGCGCCACGACTGGAACAACGGGGAGCCGGTTCCGGATGTGGCGGACAAGACCGTCTGGATGGGGGATTTCAATTCCGTTCCCGAGGGACCGGAATATCGTCGGATCGTAGGTGAATTCGACCCTACAGTCGGAGGACGCCTGCTGCATGCGGATGGCCTTGCGGACAGCTGGCATCTGGCGCCGCCTGACGACAAGGATGACCCCGGCCACACATGGTGGCCAGACCCTCCGGACCGCGCGCCCGGAAGGCCGCTGCGGCTGGACTATTGTTTCTTGTCCCCGGAACTGGCCCCGCACGTAACGCGCAAGTGGGTTGACGCGGAGGCAAAGGGGTCTGACCACCCAATGGCATTTCTTTTGACCGCAGGGTCCGACCGGACTCTTTTTGGGACTCCC
>VYCX01000465.1:4892-5180 GCA_009843725.1 Boseongicola sp. SB0675_bin_26 | reverse complement strand
AGAGAATGCGGTCGGAGACCGCGAGGGCCTGGGCGATGTTCTGCTCCACGATGACAACGCTTGCGCCCTCGGCCCGAATGTCCGCTATCGCCTTGTAGATGTCTTTGATGACAGCGGGCGCGAGGCCGAGACTGATCTCGTCGCACAGCAGCAGGCGCGGATTCGACATGAGTGCGCGGCCGAGCGCCACCATCTGCTGCTGCCCGCCCGAGAGCGAGCTTGAATCCTGGTTTCGGCGCTCCTTGAGGATCGGAAACAGGGAATAGACCCTTTCCAGGGTCCAGGGTC
>VYCX01000465.1:0-4882 GCA_009843725.1 Boseongicola sp. SB0675_bin_26 | reverse complement strand
TTGCCGCCCCTCCGGCACCAGTGCGATGCCAAGCGCCATGATCTCTGCGGGGCGCATCCCGCCAATGGGCCTGCCGTCAAATTCGATCATGGGTGGCGGCGCCTTGCGACGGCCGGTGATCGCTGCCAGCAGGGTGGACTTGCCTGCGCCGTTCGCGCCGACGATGGCGATGGTTTCGCCTTCATCGACATGCGCGTTGATGCCGTAGAGGGCCTGGAAGTCGCCGTAGTACGCCGTCAGTTCATGGGTGGCCAGCAAGGTCATGCTTCCATTCCCAGGTAGATCTGCCGGACCGCCTCGGACTCCATGACGGCCTGCGGGTTGCCCTCGCCGATGATCTTGCCGAAGTCGATCGCGATCAGGCGGGACACCACGGCAAGAAGCGCGTGCGTGACGTGCTCGATCCACACGATGGTGGTGCCGCCCGCATTGATTTCCTGGATGGTTGCAATGAGCGACTGGCACTCGGCTTCGGTCAGCCCGCCCGCAATCTCGTCGAGCAGGAGAAGGCGCGGCTTCGTGGCGAGCGCCCGCGCCATTTCCAGGCGCTTGCGCTCAAGGAGCGACAGGCTGCCGGCAGGCATGTTCGCCTTTGGCAGCAGGCCAGTCCGGTGCAGGACGTCGATCACGTGATCCTGTTCCTCCGCCTCCGACCCGCCTGCACCGAAGCATGCCGCGACCGAGACGTTCTCAAAGGTCGTCATGTGCTCGAACGGCTGCGGAATCTGGAAACTCCTTCCAATGCCGTCATGCACCCTCTGGCGCACCGGCGCATTCGTGATGTCGGCGCCGTCGAGAAGGATGTTCCCGCCGTCCGGTTTCAATTGACCGGTGATCAGGTTGAACAGCGACGACTTGCCTGCACCGTTGGGGCCGACGATGCCCAGGGCCTCGCCCTCGGCAACGTCCAGGGAAATGTCGTCGGCAACCACGACGGCACCGAACGAGCGGCGAAGATTGCGGATTTCAAGCAGCACGGATCCCGTCCTTGCCTGGCGGGCCGGCGAAGACCGGCCCGCCCGTCCGCTCAGGCGATGGGCTGCATTTCGCCGCTCACGGGAATGTCTGGATAGGTCTGGTTGTCGACGATCGTGATGCGGAACAGGCCGTCGTCCGATTTCCGCCACTGCCCTCCCACGAGAGGCGTCTTGGAGACGTTCTTCTGCGCGAAAGGCGGCAGGTTCGCGCCGTCCCACTTGACGGGACCAACGATGGTCTGCAGGTCCGTCGCGGCGACCGCTGCGGACACTTCCTCGACGTCGTTGACGCTGTCGATCCGCTTCAGGACGTCGGTAACCACCTCGAAGAGCGCATGCACGAAGCCGAGCGGCTGGGTCCACTGCTTGCCGGTCTGGCTCTCGTAGGCATCGCAGACATCCGCCGCCGACTGGCCGGTCAACGACGAACTGAACGGGTGGACGTTTGACCACCATATCTCCGACGAAAGGTTCTGGGCGGCATCGCCGATCGCGTTCACGGCCGAAGGAAACAGGATCGCCTTGCCGACGGTTGCGGCCTTTGGACGGTACCCTTGCTGCGCGGCTTGGGTCCAGAATGTCGCGAAGTCGGGCGGCAGGACGACGCCGGTGAGGATTTCGCAGCTGGCGTCCTTGAAGGCCGATATCTGGGCCGAGAAGTCGTCCTGCAGGTTCTCGTAGCGGCCGGGGTCGGTCAGGTCGAACCGGGCTGCGGCAAATGCCGGCGGCATGCCGAGATTGGGATCTCCCCACGCGTTGCCGTCGGCATCGTTCGGAAAGAGCCCGCCGACGCTGCGGTTGGTGTCAAGCTGGTTCCACATGTTCAGGAAGACGGCGATGATGTCTTCCAGCCCCCAGAAGAAGTGGTGCGTGTAGTCGAAGGGTTTCCACGTCGCCGGATCGCCTGGATTGCCTTGGCGACCGATGAACCATGGTTGCCATGGCGCAACGCTGGAGACGCAAGGGATCTCCTCGATCTCGCAGATCGTTGTCACCGGGTTTGTCGTTTCCGGGGTGTGGGCGACAATCATGATGTCGATCTCGTCATCGACGATCAGCTCCTTCGCCACTTCGGCGGCGCGGTTCGGGTTGGACTGGCTGTCCTTCACCACGATCTCGACATTGAAGGTCCTGCCGCCTGACTTGATGCCGCCCGAGATGGATTGCAGGAACCCGTCTATGGTGAACTGGTCGACCTCGGCAAAGGCCGCGAGCGGGCCGGTCCGAGGCGTCACGTAGCCAATCTTCACGGTCCGGGCCTGCGCGAGCGCGGCTGGCGCGCAAAGCCCGGCGGCTGCCATGGCTCCAGCGGCGGCGGATGCCTTGAGGAATTGCCGGCGTGCGTTCGAGAAGTTCTTCATTGCTTGCTCCTTTTCTCCCTGCGCGTTCCGAGGTGCAGGGCTTTTCGTGATTGGTCAACCGTGTGGCGGCTCACCTTCATATGCGGCGCGGATCAGCGCCTCGATTGCATCCCTGTCCAGGGGTCTGGGATTCCAGTAAGGGTTGGACATTGCGAGATCAGCTGCATGGGCAATTCCGGATTCCGGCATTCCGAGGTCTCTTAGCGCGGTTGGCGCGCCCATTCGCTCGGCAAGCCCGAAGAGCCCCGACCCGGGCGCGGCCCCGTTCAGGGCGCCCGAGACCGGTTCCAGAAGGTTGCCTGCCACGGCTGCGTTGAAGGCCGTGGCGTGTGGAAGGATGACCGTATGGGTTTCCGCGTGGGGCAGGTCGAATGCGCCTCCGACCGTGTGGCACAGCTTGTGATGCAGGGCCATTCCCACCTGTCCCAGCACCGAGCCGCACAGCCACGAGCCATAGAGCGCACGATCCCGTGCTTCGCCGTCTCCATTGCCGCCGAAGATGGCGGGGAGTGCCTCGCAGAGGGCGCGGACTCCTTCAGCCGCCATCATGGTCGAGACCGGGTTGCGATCCTGTGCGTAAAGCGCCTCGACGCCGTGGGCGATCGCGTTGATGCCGCTGGTCACGCTCATTGACAGTGGAAGCGAGCCAGTCAGATCTGGATCGTACAGCACGATTTCAGGACGGACGCGTTCACTTCGAAGCGTCGTCTTCCTGCCATCTTCGGTCTGGCCAAGGATAGGGGTGACTTCGGAACCAGCGTAGGTCGTCGGAATGGCGACTTGGGGGAGGTCGGTGCGATATGCGATGGCCTTTCCCAGACCGATCGTGGACCCGCCACCAAAGGAGATCAGGCAATCGACGCGCTGCTCCTCGATGACGCCCATCGCGGCCTCGGTGACGGAGACGGGCGTATGCATTGTTGCCTTCGCATAGACTCCAAGGCATCTCTTGCCGAGATTGCAGGCCAGCGCCTCCGCGGGTTCCTTCTGTGCGTCCGTGGACAGAACCAGCGCGCGCCGGGCGTCGAGCCAGTCCAGTGCGTCGCAGGTCCTGCCTAGCGAGCCACGCCCAAAGACGATGCGCGCCGGACTGCCGGTCAAATCGAACTGAAGCGTGTCCAAGTTCTGTCCCCCGACGTGAAAGATACCTAGCCGGAATTGATTTGGTAGTATTCTTTTTGTCACTTATCATATCATCCCGATATGAAACTGGACGCCAAGCATCTTGCGACAATCGAGGTCATTCGGCGCGAGGGGGGGCTTACTCGCGCGGCCCTTGCACTGGGCACGTCGCAACCGGCCCTTTCCCGGCTGGTGTCCGATCTCGAGATTCGTCTTGATGCGCCCATCTTCGACCGCTCCGCAAGGCCATGGTCGTTGACGAAGCTTGGCGCGTCCCTTGCGATGCAGGGTGCCTCGATCCTGCGCGCCCAGGAACTTGCCGGCCGCGAGGTGCAGGAATTCCGGTCCGGCACGAAGGGCATGCTGCGCATCGCCGGACCGCCGTTCTTCACTGACGGAGTCATTTCGCGCCTCTTGCCGACATTCCGGGATCGTCATGGGAGCGTGTCCTTCGCGGTCTCGTATGGCTATGGCGGCGAATTGAAGGACGCAGTTCGCCATGGACGGGCGGATCTCGCGATTTTCCCGCGTGGCGTGGGCGAGATCGATGAGGATCTTGCCTTCACCCCGCTCATCGAGGCGCACAATGTCGTCGCGTGCCGGGCAGGGCACCCGATCCTGAAACTTGCCTTTCCGCGACCGCTTGCGCTTCTCGACTATGGTTGGATCGTGCCGCCGGAGGGCAGCCCGCTCGCCGCCGACTTGGAAATGGTGCTTTCGGAACTCGAGATGCAGGAAGCCGAAGTGGTGTTCGAAGGTGGGTCGCTGGCCAGCGTTCTGAGCTTCCTGGAAGGTTCGGACTGCCTGACGGTGCTCCCCGGGACCACGGTGGCCGAAATCGGCAGCCAGTTCGGCATCCAGGCCGTGCCCATTCAGGTGCGCACGCCACGGCGGAGCATTGGCATACTCAGCAGGTCCGTGCGCGAACTTGACAACACGAGCCGGACTTTCGTGCGCTTCCTGGAGGACCACTTCAGGTACGCCGGGAGCGCCGAGCCCTTGGCCTGAACCGTTTGGGAAGGGTCCGGGTTGACGCCATCGAGCAGCGAGAGCCGGCTCGCCGCCATGCTGGCATGCCGGAAAGTCACGACTTCGGACCGGCGGTGCTCGCTGTGCCACGAGGCGCTTTGGTCCGGGGTTGGCGAAGTGAGCAAACGTCCTTCAAACCCGATTTCGGAAAGTGCTTCGGGTTGTGGCGTGATGTCGGCGCGGGTGTCCTTCCCGACGGTCGCGCGCTCATTGGATGCCGCAGGAGCGCAGCCGTCATGGCTTGCGTGTTCGGCGCAGGCCGGAGAAAAGAAGCGATCATTTCCATTTCGGAGGGCGCGCGGTGAATTGAAGATAAAGGAAGTGAGCATTGTCTTTTCGGGGGAGTTGGCCTATTTGAAGCCAAAATGAAAATGATCTTTTCCTTACGGAGCC
>VYCX01000224.1 GCA_009843725.1 Boseongicola sp. SB0675_bin_26 | reverse complement strand
TCGCCCAGAGCCGGTTCGCGCGACGGGATTTCCCGAACGATCTTGGTGCTTTGCAGGAAGTGCCTCCAGTGCAGGTTGTCGTCTATGGCATTCCTGCCCCAACTGCCACAACCCATCGAAAGCGAGAACGGCATCCCGTTGGTGAACGATCCGCCGGTGGCAAAGGCGTGCGCCTGGTTGACGATCACCCGGCTGGTCGGGATGGCACGTGCCAGGATCATTGGACGGGTGACTTCACGTGTGTGCAATCCGACCGAGTGTCCAGCCCCCTCGTGAAGCTGAATGGCGAGCGTGATCTGCACTGCCTCCGCGAAGTCGCGCGCTCGATAGAGCGCCAGCACCCGGCTCAGTTTCTCGCCCGACAGCGGATGCGCCGGGCCAATGCCCTTTGTCGGAACCACGATGTACTCCGTGCCCTCAGGCACCCGGCCTTCCAGACCCAAGGCAGCGATCATCCTGTCGGCGTCCTGGGCAATGACCTCGCGGTTCAAGTGCCCGTCGGGCCAGAGCGCGGAGCCGACCGCGTCCTCGTCATCGCCCAGCGTGCCCCCGGCCTTGGCCAACTCGGCCAGGAAGGTGTCATGGACGGCGTCCACAACGCCCGCAGAATTCTCGGAAGAACAGCTGGTTGCATTGTCGAACGTCTTCGAAGCGCGAATTTTCTCTGCCGCCGCCGCCAGATCCGCAGTTTCGTCCACGATCACGGTGACGTTGCCCACCCCCACCGCGACCGCAGGGGTCCCGGCGGTCTGCGCACGATGCACATTGTTCTGGCTGCCGGTGCAGACGATCTTGTCACAGGATTCCATCAGCCGCTGGGTCTTTTCCTTCGATCCCGGCTCGGGCACCATCTGCACGAGATCCGGGTCTTCGCCGATCTTGGCGAATTCAGCGTGAACGAACTCCAGCAACCGCTTGCAGGTGGCGACGCCCTTCGGCGACGGCGCAACGATGACGGCATTGCCGCATTTCAGCGCGTTGACAATGTTGTTCGCTGGAGTGGCCGCCGGATTGGTCGAGGGCACGATGGCCCCGATGACGCCCATCGGCCGCGCGACTTCGGTGATTCCCGCCGCCGCATCTTCGCGGATGACACCGAAGGTCCTCACACCCCTAATGTCGCGCATCAGTCCCAGCGTCTTGCGGTGGTTCTTCGCAAACTTGTCGGAAACGTTCCCAAGACCGGTCGTTTCGACTGCCAGTTTCGCCAGTTCCAGGTTGCGCACCGGTTCCATGATCGCCCAAGCCGCGGCCTGGGCTGCGCGATCATAACGACGCTGGCTGCCTTCCGTCTCATAAGCTGCCTGCGCATCCTTCGCGCGCGCTATGACCTCATCAAGCCGGCCGATCGGGTCGTTGGCATTCATCGAAAGGCACTCCCGCCTTCATCCTGGCAAACATGCTGCGGCGCGGGTCCGGGAGGGGTCGCACCCCTCCCGGTCAATTGCCGCCCTGGAGGGAGGCAGACCCTCTCGTCACAGTCCGGCCAAAAGCTCCTTCAGCGTGACCTCGCGAGCCTTCCACATCTCAATGACTTCGGCCCGGGTCATGATGTGCATGGGCGAGCCGCCCGCCTTCATCCTTCCCTGCACGCGGCCGTTTTCGAACATCGTGGGGAGGACTTCGGCCAGCTTGTCGATGACGGGCTGCGGCGTCCCCTTCGGCACCATCACGCCACGGAAGTTCACGGATGCGTTGTCGATGTCGAACCCCTGCTCCCTCAACGTCGGCACGTCGGGCAAAAAGTCGTTCCGCTCAAGATCAAAGACGCCGAGAATCTTGACGTTGCCCGCCTCTCGCGCGCGGAAGGCGTCCGAGAGGTTGTTGACGCCGCCGAGAACCTCGCCTGCGATCACGGCCTTCATTGCGCCAGCGCCGCCCTGGTTGTTCGGGATATAGGCCAGTTTCACGCCCGCTGCCTTTTCAAGCTGAAGCGCCGCGATGTGATGCCCGACGAAGAGCCCTGCGCCCGAAAACGTCAGCCTTCCCGGGTTTTCCTTGGCATAGTCGACCACGTCGGCCATCGAATTGAACTCGCTGTCGGCGGCAACAACGAAGACTGCCGGATCGGCGCCCCAGTTGGCGATGGGCTCGAAGCTGTCGGCCCCGTATTCCACGCCGCCCTCGATCGACTGGGCAATGAAATGGGGGATGTTGTAGGCGCCAAGGGTATAACCATCGGCATCGGCCTGGGTCGCGAACCAGTTCCAGCCAACACGGCCGCCCGCACCTGGCTTGTTGATGATGGCGATCGGCATGCCGAGCGCATCTTCGTTGCCTGCAGTCATGGTCACAATCCGCGCCTGGAAGTCCGTGGCGCCGCCGGCGCCGTAGCTGACCATCAGCATGATCGGGCGCTCAGGGTAGTTCTCGTCGGCCGCGGCCGTGCCGGTCAGTCCCATCATCGCGATGGATGCCGCTACAAGTAGTTTTTTCATTGTTCATTCTCCCTTTGGGTTTGGTCAGCCGCCTTGGCGACTCAGAAGAAGATCTCTCGCGGTGTGAAAACGTTCAGCAGCTTTGCGAAGAGACCGTACATGACCACCAGGAATCCGGCGGAAATTGCGATGCGCTTGATCCAGCTGCTCGCCGCCCCGTGCGGCGCGGGATCGTAAAGCGACAGAAGCACGAAGAACGCGATCGTGGAGGCGGTGTAAAACCCCAGCGACTTGGCCGCCCAGAAGACGAAGATCAGCGCTACGATCAGGCCTGGCGCGATGTTCGCCATCGATTGCCGATCCAGCCCATTGCCAACCTTTGTATGGCCCAGAACCGCCTTTCCGAAGGTAAAAAGCGCGAGCACGACGAATACCGAGGAAATCATGCGCGGAAACAGGAAGGCATCCGCCGGTTCCTGGGTAAAGCTGAGATAGGCCACCCAGATGCCGACGGCGGCGACCAAGCCGCTGGCAATGACGTGCTGTGTACGCGGCAGGCTCGTCATGACAGCGCCTCCTTTTTCCGGGCCGCGTCGTCCTTGGTGATGAAGCGGCGGTGACGCAGTTCCATCCAGACCGAGTAGCCAATCGACAAGACGACAATCGCGATCAGCACGATGTTCAGCGTGCCGGTCAGGAAATACGCGCCCATGCTCGAAGTGGCGTTTGCGATCATGCTGCCCTGAATGAAGTTTGCCTCGGCAATCGGGCCAAGAATCAGGCCCAGAACCAAGGGTGCGGCGGAAAAGCCGAATCGTTCCAGGAAGTACATGCCGGTGCCAAGCGCGGCCATGACATAGACATCACCCATCGAGTTCTGCACCGAATAGCTGCCGAAAACCGCCAGCCCCAGCACCACCGCACCCATCACCGCGATCGGCACCTGCGCCACTTTCGCGGCCAGCCCGGCGACATAAAGGCCGAAGATGCACATCTGGATCTGGCCACCCAGCATCGAGTGGCTGAAGGTCCAGGCCACGTCGGGGTTGGTGTCAAAGAGGTCGCTGCCGGGAAAGATCCCGTGGATCAGAAGTCCGCCCAGCAGCACCGCTGCCGTCGGCGATCCGGGGATTGACAGCGTCAGAAGCGGCACCAGTGACGGTCCGACCATCGCGTTGTTCGCGCTTTCCGCCGCTATCACCCCCTCGCTGTGGCCCGTGCCGAACTTGTCACGCTCCGGGCTCATTTTCCTGGCTTGGTCATAGGCGACCAGTCCGGCGATCTGCCCGCCGACACCGGGGATCAACCCGATGATCGAGCCAGTCAACGTTCCGATGCTGAGCGCCCGGGACCGACGGAAGACCTCGCGGAAGGCCTTGTGGATCGGGTGCCGTTCGACCGCCAGCACTTCGGCGTTCAACCGCCGACGCCCCTTGGCGAACATGGTGATCACTTGCGGGATTGCAAAGAGCCCGATCAAAGCTGGGATCACATTGATCCCGCCCGAGACGCTGGAATGAAAGATGAACCGCTGTGCGCCCAGGATGTCGTCGAAGCCGATCGTGGCAAGCCAGAGCCCGATGCAACCCGACAAAAGGCCCTTCACGACCGAACTTGAATCGAGCGATCCAATGACCGTGACGCCGAGAATGGCAAGCCAGAACAGATGCGACGGCCCGAAGGCGAGCGCCCACTGCGCCAGAACCGGCGTCAGGAAAATCAACAGCAAGACGCCAAAGACGCCACCCACGGCGGAGGCAAGGAACGACAGTTGAAGGGCGCGGGCGCCGTGACCCTGCTGCGCCATCGTGTGTCCGTCCAGCGTTGTCGCAATGTTGGCGGGCGCGCCGGGTATCTTCAGCAGGATCGCGCTCACCGCCCCACCCGCGACGGTCGAGGTGTAGGCGGCCCCAAGCAGGATGAGACCCTGTGCAGGCTCGAGCCGGAAGGTGAAGGGGATGAGCAACGCCACCGCCATGGTCGGCGACAGACCTGGCGTCGCGCCAAGGATCAATCCGCCGATTGTGCCGATCAGCAGCAGTCCGAAATTGAACGGCGTGAAGACGTCGCCGAAATACAGCAGGAACTCCAAGCCAGCCCTCCCTAGGCGCCTTTGGCAGTTGACGAATCAGGATAGGCCATGAAAATAGTTTTGCAAATGTTTTCATTTTTTGCTTAGATATAGGATTCAAATGACTGATAGAAAACGAAAAAAAGCGGACATCATCGCCGTTGCAAAGGCAGCCAAGGTATCGGCGTCAACGGTGTCGCGCAATTTCAACCACCCAGAACTGGTGAAGGCGTCGACCCGCAAGAAGATCGACGCCGCCGTGCGGCGGCTCGGCTACATTCGAAACCGCGCCGCACAGACGATTCACGGCATTCGAAGCGGCACCGTGGGCCTGATCGTTCCGACGGTGGACCAGGCGATCTTCGCCGAACTCATCGAGAGCTTCTCCGAGGCCATCGAGGAATTCGGCTTCACCATCCTCCTCGCGTCGCACGGCTACAGCCTGGATCGAGAATACGCGCTGACTCGCAAGATGCTGGAACATCGGATCGACGGGATTGCCCTGATCGGGATGGATCACTCCGACGACACGTACGAACTCCTGGCGCAGCAAGACATGCCGGCACTGCTGCTGTGGAATTACGCTGAGGATGCGCCGCTTCCCTGCGTCGGATCCGACAACTACATGGCAGGATGCCTGATCGGCGAACACGTGGTCAGCCTTGGCCACCGAAAGGTGGCGGCCGTGTTTCCTCCAATGGCAGGCAACGACCGCGCGTCCCAGAGATTTGCCGCG
>VYCX01000382.1 GCA_009843725.1 Boseongicola sp. SB0675_bin_26 | reverse complement strand
TCTGGGACATCGCCGGGATTTCCGCGTTCTTCGCGATGAGCAACAGGATGGCGAATTTCACGTCCATGCGCCCGAACGACGAGTTCTACGCCCTGGGGCGCTAGCCCAAGCCCGTCGCCATGCCGCGCGCCGGACCGTGCCGATTCCTAACCGGCCCCAGGAGGCGGGGTGGCGCCCGGCGCACCGAGCCCGAGCGCCGCTTCGCGACCCCCGTGACGCGCGATCAGTTCGTCCTGGTCCGCGAAGGCCTGGGCGCTGACCTCCTCCGGGTTGCAGACGGCTCGCAGTTCGGTCTCCATCTCCGCGAGGATTTCCGAGTGGCCGGGATCCGGCGCGAGGTCCGTCATCTCTTCCGGATCCGCAACGAGGTCAAAGAGCTCCGGTGCGAATCCGACGTAGTAATTCAGCTTCCAGCGCCCGCGCCGCAGCATGAAGCCGCCAGAGACCGAGCCGACGGCATGGTATTCGCTGAAGACCGCGCGGTCTGCGTCTTCCGGCCGCGCGGCGATCTCGGCCAGCGACTCCGTGCCGGCTGCCGCATCGATCTCGCACCCGAAGTGATCCGCGACCGTCCGCGACAGGTCCAGCAGACTCACTGGCGTGCCGCAGGTGCCCATTGGCACGTCCGGCCCTGCCATGATCATGGGAACGGCGACGCTTTCCTCGTAGAAGTTCGACTTGCCCCAAAGCCCGCGTGCCCCGACGTTGTCGCCGTGATCCGACGTGTAGGCAATCGTCGTGCTGTCCTGCATGCCGCTCGCTTCAAGCGCATCCAGAATGCGCCCGACATTGTGGTCCAGCCAGGAACAAAGCCCGTAATAGGCCGACATCGCTGCCAGCCGTTCCGCGGGATCCCGAAACCTCTCCTCGTTGTTCATGAGCGCGTTCTGCCTTTCCACCCAAGGATGCCGCCGATAGCCCGTTGACGGGTGCAGCTTGACGTCCGGCAGGCGATCGGCGGGATACATGTCGAAGAACGGTTGCGGCGCGACCAGGGGAAAGTGCGGAGCCACCAGCCCGACAAACAGGCACCAGGGGCCTTCGTCGCCTGACGCGGCACGTTCGGCCAGCCAGCTTTCCGTACGCCTGGCGACGGCGTCGTCATACCGGGTGTATCCGGACTCTCCGGGCCCGACATGCGGCCCGAGCATGCGGTCGCCTGCCCTGGCCACACGCTCCGACTCGCGGCGAACCGAGCCCCAGACCTGTCCGATGCCGTCCTTCACATGCATCGGCACGTGCTGCCTGTCGAACCCCGTTGGGTCCGTCTCGTCTCGATAGTGGAGCTTTCCGATCGATTCGACCGGGATGCCCTTGTCCTGAAGCGCGTGCCCCCAGCCCGGGACGTTCCCGGTGTAAGGCATCGCGTTGTCCCAGCACCGCAACTGGTGCACGTGCCGTCCGGTCGCGAAACCGGCACGTGCGGGAACGCAGATGGGCGACGGCGTGCATGCGTTGGTGAAACGAACGCCCCGGCTGGCAAGCTTGTCAAGGTTTGGCGTTCTTGCCAAAGGGTGCTCCGCACAGCCCAGCGCCCGAGCCTGATGCTCGTCGGACATTATGATCAGGAAATTCGAGGCCATCAGAAGGCGTTGGTCCGGTCGGCGACCTCCTCAAGCCGGTCCAGGGCGTCAAACATGACTTCGCGCTGCGTCGCGTCCATGGATTCAAGCAGGGCGTCCTGGCGGGCGTACATGTGAGGCGCGGCCGCGTCGAAGACGCGTGCGCCCGACGCGGTCATCGAAAGAAGCTGCTGCCTTTGATCAGAGTCGTCCGACCGGGCCTTCACAAGCCCCGCACGAATCAGCGATTTCACGGTTCTGCTGATCAGGGCCTTGTCAAACCGGGTCATGCGGGCCACCTGCCCGGCCGTCGTTTCCGTAAAGGCATTCAGCATCACGAGAACCCTCCACTGCACCAGGGTCAGCCCGCCATGCCGCCTGAGAATCCTTGTCGCCTGCGCGTTCAGCTTCACGTGAAGCCGTGCCAGCCGGTACGACACGCGCTGCTCCAGCGGTCTTTCCAGCCCACCTGTCCGTGACGCCAATGAAGTGTCCATCTGCTCCTCCCGGATGATGGCAGGGTTTCACGGAAAGGTTGATGGGTCAACTTTTTCGTTGACCTGTCGACCAAGCTGTGCAACTGAGCGGAATCTGAAACTTGGGAGGACTGTTTCAATGACACGAATGTTAAAGGTCGCTGCGGTGGCGCTCGGCCTGGCCGCTGCCGCGTCGAGCGCCATGGCGGCGGACTGGATGCCGCCCGGACCCGTCAAGATGATCATAGCATTCCGGGCCGGCGGCGGCGCCGATACCCAGGCACGCCTGATCGCAGAAGAGCTCGAGGCGCGCCATGGATGGAAGATCATCCCCGAGCAGGTGACCGGCAAGGGCGGAATCAACGCCGCGCTGGCACTGAAGGACGAGCCTGCTGACGGCACCGCGATCGCGATCCTCGTTACCGAAACCCTCGGATACAACATGGTGGCCGCGAAAGGGTCCGGCCTGTCGCCTTCCGACTTCACCGGACTGACGACCACGGCGGGCTTCCAGATGGGAATCGTGTCCAAGGCTGACAGCGGCTACAGGACGCTCGCTGACGTGTTCGAGGCCGCCAAGGGCGGTGCGAAAATCCGTTTTGGCGTGATGTCGCCACGCCTGGCCGATCTGGCGTATGTCGTTGGTCGCGAGAACGGCGTCGACTTCAACATCATTTCCGTGCAGGGCGGCAAGGCCGTCCTGGATGGCGTGAACGCGGGAGACATGGACGTGGGCTTCATGGCCGGCATTCAAGCCAATGGCGTGGCGGCCGGCGACCTGGTCAACCTGGCTTCGGCGCTCTCGGCTCCGCTTGTGCAGACGCCCGATGCGCCGACGCTCGACGCGTTCGGCGTGGAATACAATGCCGATGGCCACTTCGTCTTCGTCGGTCCCGCGAACATGGACGCGGCGGCAGCCGACGCAATCTCCTCTGCAATTGCAGAGATCGTGAGTGACACGGGCACCAAGGCCGGTGGCATGATCAAGAAGGCGTTCGGCGGCAGCGTCGTGATTGCGGGGGATGAGCTCCGGTCGCTTCTGCCTGCGGTTATCGAAGGCGGCGGAAAGCTCTTGGGGTAGGCCGGTCAGTGAGCCAACGTGTTACCGGGGCGGGCCTGCGCCGCCCCGGTCGCCGCCCCATGCGCAGCCTTCATCCCGACACAGTCCTGGCAGTGATCCTGCTGGCATTCGCCGCAGCGTTGCTCCTGTTCTGGCTGCCGGCCGACACGGATACCGGCCTCTACGAGATCAAGCGGGGCAAGTTCACGATCGGAGATGCCCTCGCACCGGCATTCGCGGGCACGGTCATGGCGGTTGCGGGACTCCTGCTTCTGATCGGACCGAGATCGCATGACACGCCGAAGCTCGACACGGATCACGTCAAGTTCCTTTCGGCCATGATCGCGATCGCGCTCGCCGGGATGGTGCTGATGCGGTGGGCCGGACCGGTGGCAGCCATGCTGTTCGCCGACGACGACTACCGCCTGCTCAGGGACACCGTGCCCTGGAAGTATCTCGGCTTTGCCTCGGGCGGGTTCGTCATCGTGGCCGGCGCTTCCTCGGTGGTCGAGGGTCGCTTCAGCCGACGTGCCGCGCTTGCCGGAATCGTGGCGGTCCTGCTCGTCATCGCCCTCTACGACCTGCCGTTCGAAGACCTTCTGCTGCCGCCGAACGGCGACGTCTGATGACGGCCGTTGATTACGTTATCGCGGGCGTCCTTGCCGTGATTCACGGGCCGGAAGCCTTCACGCTCCTCGGGATTCCGGTATCCGTCACCGTCCTGATGGTCGTGGCAGGCTTCTTCGCCGGCATCGTCGTCGGCGCCACGCCGGGCCTGGGCCAGGTCATTGCGCTGGCAATCTCGCTGCCCATCCTGATCTCGATCTTCGGATTCAACGCCAGCGCCCTGCTTCCGGTGATGGGCTTCATGATCGGAATCATGAAGGGGTCGACCGTAGGCGGCGCAGTGCCGGCGATTCTGTTCAACACGCCTGGCACGCCCGACAGCTACATGACGACGCTTGACGGCTATCCGATGACCCGGCGCGGGCAGGCGCAGAAAGCCCTGAGGATCGCGCATTTCTCGTCTGTCAGCGGGGACACGTTCTCGGACATCTGCCTGTTTGTCTTCGCGCCATCACTTGCCATCCTGGTCGAGCGCTACCTTGACCTGCCGGAAAAGACCGCGCTGATCATCCTTTCGCTCAGCTTCATTGCGGTCGTGGTGGGACGCAGCCCGGCAAAGGGGCTCGCGGCGGCCGCGCTCGGACTCTTCTTCGTCTATGTCGGCACCGGCGAGGACTTCCATCCGCGTCTCTCGTTGGGCGCCCCGGCGCTTGCTGACGGAATTCCCATCACTGCCGCCGTCATTGGCGTCCTGGTCGTCGGCTCGATCTTCTCCGAGCTCGAGAAGCTGTGGCGCGAGAAGTCCGCGTCGGGAACCATCGCGGCAACGTCCCGGTCAGGGGACGGGCGCCTTCGCTGGGCGGACGTCAGGCGGATCGCTCCCTACATCGGGCGCTCGGCAGTCATCGGGACCGCGATCGGCGCCCTGCCCGGGATTGGCTCCACTCTTGCCGCCACTCTCGGCTACGCGTCAGGTGGCGCGTTCCACCGTCGCCGCAAGGCGCCCGACGAACCGGAATTCGGCAAGGGCGCCATGCAGGGCATTGCGGCGACGGAAGCGGCAAACTCCTCGGTCGCCGGAGCAAACCTGATTCCGGTGCTCTCTCTCGGCATTCCAGGCAACACGGCTGCCGTCTTCCTGGTCCTCGCGGCAGACAGCATCGGGGGCTTCAACCCGGGACCGGGGGTCTTCAGGTTCACGTCCGATGTGAACCCGGAACTCGTCATCGCGTTCGGTCTGTTCACCACGATGGTCATCGCCAATATCCTGAACTGGACGGTCGGTGGCGTGTTCATGCGATGCATGGGCGTCATGATACGCATTCCAAAGCAGTTCCTGCTGCCCGTTGTGCTGCTGCTCACGTTCGCCTCGCTGTACGTCCAGCAAACGAGCATGGCCATGATCGGCTTCGCCCTGTTCTTCGGGGGCCTCGGCTACCTCATGATCAAGCTCGACGTCTCGCCTCTGCCTTTCGTCATAGCGTTCGTTCTCGGGCGGCAGCTCGAAAGCACGGCGCGCCAGGCGTTTTCGGCCACCGGCGGCGACCCGTTCTTCCTGTTCTCGAGCTGGATTGCC
>VYCX01000041.1 GCA_009843725.1 Boseongicola sp. SB0675_bin_26 | reverse complement strand
TATCGCCCCGACATCCGTGACCGTGCGGCGCTTGAAGCGAACTTCAGGGAAAGGTTCGAAGCCCTGAACCGAGTCAAGCTCACGGACGGCGAGTTCAAACGGCTCCTGGAAGAGATCGTCACGCCCGATGCGTATGAAGCGGCACGTTCACTCCGCAACATGGAATCGTTCACAAGGGACGACGGCACGCCGCTCAACTACACCCTCGTCAACATCAAGGACTGGTGCAAGAACCACTTCGAGGTCGTCAACCAGCTCCGCATCAATACGGACTACAGCCATCACCGCTACGACGTCATTCTCCTGATCAACGGCGTCCCCGTCGCGCAGATCGAGCTGAAGTCGCTCGGGATCAGCCCGAGGCGGGCGATGGAGCAGATCGTCGACTACAAGAACGACCCAGGCAACGGATACGCCAGGACGCTGCTTTGCTTCGTCCAGCTCTTCATCGTCAGCAACCGCACGGACACGTGGTATTTCGCCAACAACGACGCCCGGCACTTCGCCTTCGACGCAGACGAGCAGTTCCTTCCGGTCTGCCAGTTCGCGGACGAAGACAACGTCAAGATCAACAACCTCGACGAATTCGCCGACCGGTTCCTCGCCAAGTGCACGCTTGGCCACATGATCAGCAAGTACATGGTTCTTGTCGCCAGCGAGCGGAGGCTACTGATGATGCGCCCGTACCAGATCTACGCGGTCAAGGCCATCGTCGACTGCATCGACCAGAACTGCGGCAACGGCTACGTCTGGCACACGACCGGCTCGGGCAAGACGCTTACCTCCTTCAAGGCCTCGACGCTCCTCAAGACAAACGAGAGCGTCCACAAGTGCCTCTTCGTCGTCGACCGCAAGGACCTCGACCGCCAGACCCGCGAGGAGTTCAACCGTTTCCAGGAGAACTGCGTCGAGGAAAACACCAACACAGCGGCACTCGTCCGCCGTCTCGAATCCGACGACTACGCGGACAAGGTCATCGTCACGACCATCCAGAAGCTCGGGCTCGCGCTCGACGAGAACGGCAAGCGCAACAGGCAGAACGGCGCTCGGGGACAGTCAACGTTCAAGCAGAGGCTCAAGCAACTCCAGGACAAGCGCATGGTCTTCATCTTCGACGAGTGCCACCGCTCGCAGTTCGGCGGGAACCACAAGGCCATCAAGGAGTTCTTCCCGAACTCCCAGCTCTTCGGCTTCACCGGCACGCCGATCTTCGAGGACAACGCGACCTTGACGCAGATCGAGGCAGACGTCGGCACACTTCGCACCACGCAGGATCTCTTCGAGAAACAGCTCCACGCCTACACCATCACCCATGCGATCGAGGATCGGAACGTCCTCCGCTTCCACGTAGACTACTACAAGCCCAAGGACGACTCCGCCCCCAGGCCGGGTCAGGCGCTCGCGAAGCGGGCGGTTGTCCAGGCCATCCTCGAGAGGCACGATGCCGCGACCGGAGATCGACGCTTCAACGCGCTGCTGGCCACCGCCTCGATCAACGACGCCATCGAGTACTGGCAGGTTTTCAAGGCGCTGCAGGCCGAGCACCAGGCCGACGCCCCGGAGTTCGTGCCTCTCAAGATCGCAGCCGTCTTCTCGCCGCCCGCGGAGGGCGACAAGGACGTCCAGCAGATCCAGGAGGACCTGCCCCAGGAAAAGGAGGACAACCGGCACGATCCCGAGGGCAAGAAGGCCGCGCTGAAGGCCATCATCGACGACTACAACCAGAGGTACGGCACGAACCACGACCTCAACAGCTTCGATCTCTACTACCAGGACATACAGCAGCGAATAAAGGACCAGCGGTTCCCGAACCGCGACTTGCCACGAAAGGGCGAGGAGAAGATCGACGTCACCATCGTCGTCGACATGCTCCTGACCGGCTTCGATGCAAAGTTCCTCAACACGCTCTATGTCGACAAGAAGCTCAGGCACCACGGCTTGATCCAGGCATTCTCCCGCACCAACCGCGTTCTCAACGCGACCAAGCCGCACGGCCACATCCTCGACTTCCGCCAGCAGCGGGACAATGTCGACGCCGCCATTGCCCTGTTCTCCGGCGTCCAGGCCGAGCGCGCCCGCGAGATCTGGCTGACCAAGGAGGCTCCCGCGGTCATCGACGAGTTCGAAAGTGCCGTCGAGGAACTTGGCGAGTTCCTCCGGTCGCAGCGACTCCAGGCCACGCCCGACCAGGTCAGCAACCTCAAGGGAGACGAGGCGCACGCCCAGTTCATCAACCGGTTCAAGGAGGTCCAGCGGATCAGGACGCAGCTCAGCCAGTACACGGACCTGACAGACGAGCAGCGGGCCCGGATCGAGCGGATCCTTCCCGAAGACGACCTGCGCGCCTTCCGCGGAGGCTACATGGAATCGGCCCGGCGTCTCAGGGATCGGCAGGGTGGGTCGGGAACGGACGGCAAGCCGGCAAGCCCCGATGTCGACCAGTTGGACTTCGAGTTCGTCCTCTTCGCCTCCGCCCTCATCGACTACGACTACATCATGAAGCTTATCGCCAGATACTCGGGCCAGGATCCGAAGAAGGTCACGATAAGCCGCGAGCAGCTCATCGGTCTGATCCGGTCCGACGCCAAGTTCCTCGACGAGCAAGAGGAGATCACGGAGTTCGTGCGTTCGCTGAAGGAGGGCGAGGGCCTCGACGAGGCAGCGATCCGGTCCGGATACGAGCGGTTCAAGATCGAGAAGCAGGCGAAAGAGATTGATGCTCTCGCGCGGAAACACGGCCTGACGACCGAGTCGCTCTCGGCCTTCGTCGATGCGATCCTGCAGCGCATGATCTTTGACGGTGAGCGACTCACCGACCTGATGGAACCGCTCGGCCTGGGCTGGCGCGAACGTCGTGAACGGGAGCTGGCACTCATGGACCAACTCGTTCCGCTTCTGAACAAGCGAGCCCACGGCAGGGACATCTCGGGCCTCAACGCTTACGAGCGCGGAAGAACGCGATGACTGCGGACAAGCCATCGCACCTTGTTCCGAACCTGCGGTTTCCGGAGTTTCGCGATGCGAGCGAGTGGGAGCCAAGAACGCTTGGGCAAATTGGTGAGTTTATTGGGGGCGGAACTCCGAGCACTGCGATTCCAGAATACTGGGGAGGAGATATACAGTGGTTCACTCCTTCCGAAGTCAACAAACGCTACTTGTCGAAGAGTATCAGAACGATTACAGGCGAAGGACTGAAGCATTCTTCCGCGAGGCTACTGCCGGCAGGAGCATTGCTCATAACTACGAGAGCCACCATCGGCGATGTTGGAATCGTCGACAGCGCTTGTGCGACGAATCAAGGATTCCAGTCCCTCGTTGTTTTTGGGCATGAAGTGAATCTCTTCTGGTACTACTGGTTTGTGAAGCACAAGGCTGAACTCATCAAGCGTTCATCTGGGTCGACTTTTCTTGAAATCGGAAAGGCGGAACTCAAGCAGATACCAACTGTTAGGCCAAACAAGGGTGAACAACAAAAGATAGCCAACTGCCTCGGCTCGCTGGACGAGCTGATCACGGCGGAAGAACGGAAGCTCGAAGCCCTGCGGCAACATAAGCAAGGGCTGATGCAGCAGCTCTTTCCCCGGCCTGGGGAAACCGTGCCGCGGTTGCGGTTTCCAGAGTTCCGAGATTCCTCTGGTTGGAAGACGGGGCGCTGCCGCGACATCGCCAACGTGCTGCCGGGCTATGGTTTTCCGGATAGGTTTCAAGGAAACAAAATGGGTCAATTTCCCTTCTACAAGGTCAGTGACATATCTCGCACTATTGAAGAGCGGAAGAATGTCATTTCGGAGGCGAGAAACTATATCGAGTCCGACGTGCTCGATGAAATTCGAGGTAAGCCCGTTCCGGCGGGAACAATTATCTTTGCCAAGATTGGCGAGGCCATTAGATCAAACCGGCGGGTCATTACGACCAAGCCAGCAGTCATCGACAACAATACGGCAGGCGTAAAGGCGATAGAGATAAAGTGCTCTGATGAGTTTCTCTTCTATCTCTGGTCCAATGTTTCGCTAATTGACCACGCTGGTGGTGTGGTGCCCGCAGTCAGCAAGTCGGCACTTGAAAATGTCCCGCTTTGCTATCCGAACGACCCCGAGGAACAACATCGCATCGCCGACTGCCTCGGCCCGCTGGACGATCTGATCGAGGCGGAGGGCCGCATGCTGGACGTCCTGCGGCACTACAAACAAGGGCTGATGCAGCAGCTCTTCCCGAGCCCGGAGGCAGAGCCACGATGAGCGAGACCAGCTACGCGGATCTTCTGGAGCTCGCCGGGCACTTACGGTCGTTGCTTGCCGGCAAGCTTGAGAGGCGTCCTGAGAGGAGCCCATTCGTCCTACTGTACGCCTTCAACGGAACCGGCAAGACACGGCTGTGCGCGGCCTTCAAGGACCTCGGAAAGGCGGCAAACAAGAACGACGAGGTTGAGAGCCAGGATACGCTGTACTTCAACGCATTCACCGAGGACCTATTCTCGTGGGACAACGACCTCGAAAACGACGAACACCGCACACTGAAGCTCAACGTGGCATCCAGGTTCTTCGATGGGCTCCACGAGCTGGAGATAGAGAACCGTATCCGCCCGCTGCTGGACCGCTACGCGGACTTCGACTTCAAGATCAACTTCGCGTTCGACGAGCGGACTGGCAACATCACCAGCGCCGAGGTGACGTTCTCCCGCAAGGTGCTCAGCGGAGAGGGCGAGGACGCGCGAACCGACGACGTGGACGGCATCAAGATTTCGCGCGGCGAGGAGAACGTCTTCGTCTGGTGCTTCTTCCTGGTGTTCCTTCAACTCGCGCTGGATGGGGCCGAGGCGTACAAGTGGGTCGAGCATGTCTATATCGACGATCCGATCTCCTCGCTCGATGAACACAACGCCATCGTTGTCGGCAATCACCTCGTCCAGCTCTACCGCGAGGCGCAACGCCCGATCAAAACGGTAGTGTCGACGCATCACGCCCTGTTCTACAACGTGCTGCACCACGAGCTGCGGAACCATCTCGGCGGACCGTTGCAGTACATCCTGAAGCGTGCCCCCGGGACTGACGGCTACCTGCTCGCTGAGCAGACCGGCGATACACCGCAGTTCTACCATGTCGCCGCGTTGGGAGATCTCTGGCTGGTAGCGCAGAGCGGCCAAGCCAAGACGTTCCACTTCAACATCTTGCGCACGATTTTGGAAAAGACCGCCTCGTATGCTCCGAGTATCAGAAAGGAACCGGGAGGTAGCTGTGGATAAGTTGG
>VYCX01000079.1 GCA_009843725.1 Boseongicola sp. SB0675_bin_26 | reverse complement strand
CGGCGGAAACTTGCGCCAGTCCTTCCGTCAGCGTCGGAACGTCCTTGAAGACGACGCCCGCCCGATACTCGAAGTGACTGCGCCCGATGGCTGCCGTCCAGGACATGTCAGCAAGAAACGACATGCCCGCACTTGCGTCGGACGAGAGGTCCGCTGCATGTTCGTCGAGCCAACCGAGATACCGGTCTGCCAGGTCCTTGAGCGCGCTGGAGGACTTGCCCGACAAAGGCAGCAACCGCACGCCGCGCGGCTTGATCCCGCCGTTCTCCAATTCCCCGTTCTCAAGAGATTCCGGCAGGCGAACCGGCACGCGCTGCGCAGGTCCGGCAGGGGATCCTTGCACGCCGTTCTGCCTGGTTTCGCCAATTTGCGCCTTGTATCCCTCGACGAGCAGATGGGCGTTCGTTCCCGAAATGCCGAATGCGCTGATTCCGGCCGTCGGCTGGCGATTGGGCGCCGGTGGCCAGGCCGTCTCTTCCGCCGTCACCCGCACCGGAAGCTCGTCCCAATCGACGTGCGGATTGGGATTCCTGAAATGCAGATGCTTCGGAATCACGCCGTGGCTCATGGCAAGCAGAACCTTGATGAGGCCCGCGACTCCGGCGGCCGATTCGAGATGGCCGATGTTCGTCTTGACAGTGCCGAGCAAAAGCGGACGCCCCGCATCACGCTCGCGGCCGTAAACCGCAGAGGCCGCGCGCACTTCGATCGGATCACCCAGTTCCGACCCGGTGCCATGCACTTCAAGGTAGTCAAGATCCCGTGGCGCGATGCCTGCCTGCGCCAGCGCCTCCTCGTACAGACGCTCCTGAGCGGTTCCGTTCGGGACCGTGAGCGCCGCTGCGGCGCCGTTCTGGTTGACGGCGGAGCCCTGAACGATGCCCCAGATGCGGTCGCCGTCCGCCTCGGCGTCCTCGAGCCGCTTCAGGATGACGATGCCACAGCCTTCGCCGCGCACGAAGCCGTCCGCGTCGGCATCGAAGGTCCTGCACAGTCCGGTTCGCGACAGCATTCCGTACTCGCGCATGAACCGCATGACCGGCGGGGAAAGAATGGCGTGCACGCCTCCGGCGAGGGCCAGATCGACCTCGCGCTGCCTGAGGCTCGCTGCCGCCTGATGCACGGCCACGAGTGAAGCCGCGCAGGTCATGTCGAGCGGAACCGCCGGCCCCATGAATCCGAACGAGAACGCGATCCGTCCGATGGCCACGCTCGCGGCGGTTCCGAGATAGCTGTCATCCTGGCCCGCGGCCGCGATCAGGTCCCGGTATTCGCTGCTGCCCAAACCGGCGAACACGCTTGCGCGGGTGCCCTTGAGCAGTCCGGGATCGATTCCCGCGTCCTCAAGCGCATGCCAGCTTGTCTCGAGCAGCATCCTCTGGCGCGGGTCCATCTTTCGCGCCTCGATCGGCTGTATGCCGAAGAACTTCGCGTCAAACCGGTCGAGGCCCTCGACGAAGCCGCCGCGGCGATTCGTGGCCTCCGCGGCCGTCGGGTCTCCGATGACGCCGCTCCATGGTCCTTCGTCGCGACGCCCGTCAGTCACCGCTTCAGTACCCGCCCTGAGCTGGCGCCAGTAGCTGAACAGATCCGGAGCGCCCGGGAAGCGGCACGCCATGCCGACAATCGCGATCCGTTCCTGGTCTGGCTGAACGCCCCTTGGCCGTTCCGGCGTCTGCGCCATCTGCGGAGTCGGCCGTGCTTTCGCCCTCGGTTCGGGCACCGGCCGCGCTTCGGGTTCCCGCTGTGCCGGCGGCTGCGGTTCGGGCGCCGGTGGCGCCTTCGGCTGGGGACCGGGTGCCGGCTGTGCTTGCGGCGCTGCCTCGGAATCGACTTCGCCGAGTTCGCCGTCAACGTGACGGGCCAGTGCCTGGATCTCGGGATAGTCGAACACCACCGTGTTCGACATCTTGCATTGCCCCGCAAATGCGCGATTGAGCCGGTTGCGCAGCTCCACCGCCATCAACGAATCCATTCCGAGGTCGAAGAACCCGACGGTTGGCGCAGGCGCCGACGGCAGCCGAAGCACCGCCTGCAGCTCCTGTTGCAGGAACGTCACCAGCAGGTTTTCGCGTTCTTCCGCGTTGGCGTTGGCAAGGCGCGAGAGCAGGTCTTCCGAAGAGACTCCGGCATCTGCGCCGTCTTCGGCGACCGACGAGAGGAGATCCTCGAGAAAGGCCGGGCGGTCGTCCACGGCTTCCTCGAACACCGACCAGTCCATGGCCATCACGACGGACGTCGTGACGTCCTGGCGCACGAGCCTGTCAAGCGCCCTTATGCCCTGCTGCGGCGTGAACCAGCGCCCGCCGAGGGCGGACCTTTGCCGCTCGATCCGGTCCTTCTGCTCCGCCGCTTCGCCGATCTCTGACCACGCGCCCCAGGCGATGGCCTGGCCGGGAAGGCCCAGCGACCGGCGGTGACCGGCAAGCTGGTCCAGGAAGGCGTTCGCCGATGCATGGTTCGCCTGGCCCGGATTGCCCATGACGCCGACGCGGCTGGAAAACAGGATGAAGAGGTCGAGATCGCGGTTCGCTGTCGCGCGGTGCAAATGCCAGGCGCCGAGAACCTTTGGCCAGAGCACCGTTTCGAATCGGTCCCAGTTCTGGTTTGTCAGCGCACCGTCCGACAGCACGCCGACGCTGTGGACGACGCCTGCGAGCGGAGGAAGCTCTTCGTCCATCCGGGCCAGCATCTTGTCGACCGCTGCATCGTTCGAAACGTCGGCGAGCTCGACACGTACCGTCACGCCCCGGTCCTCGAGCGCGCGAATGGCCTCCAGTGCGTCCTCGCCGGGCGACCGCCGACCGTTCAGCACGATCGTTCCGGCTCCAAGGTCCGCAAGCCATTCGGCCACGGCCAGTCCGATGCCGCCCAAGCCGCCGGTTACAAGATAGGTGCGGTCCTCCCTGAGCCGGCCTGACGCCAGCGGCTGCGCAGTGACGACGATCTTCCCGAGGTGCCGTGCGGACCGCATGAACCTCAGTGCGGCGCCGGCTTCGGCAAGCGGCCAGCGGCTGTGGATGATCGGCTTGAGTTCACCTGCTGCAACCCGCGCCACGATGTCCCTGAGGACCCGTCCCACCCATGCGGGATCGGTCTTCTTCAGGACATCGAGTTCCAGGATGTCATAGGCGACATCCGGCCGAAGAGCAGCCATTTCCTCCACGCTGAGGATGTCGCGTCTCGCCAGCTCCACGAAACGGCCGCCCTGTGCAAGGCAGGACAGGCTGGCATCGATGAAGCCTTCGCTTGTCAGGCTGTTCAGGACCACCGTAACGCCCGCGCCGTTCGTGGCGTCGAGAATCTCCTTGCCGAAGTCCGTTTGCCGGCTGTCGAATACATGCTTGACGCCAAGCGACTTCAGGTAGGCCTGCTTCGGCGCGCTCGCGGTCGCGAAGACCTCCGCTCCCGCGGCCTGTGCCAGCTGGATCGCCGCCAGCCCCACGCCGCCCGCGCCGGCGTGAATCAGCACGCGGTCGTCGGCCTCAAGCCCGGACAGTTCATAGGATAGCGCTGCCGAAACAAAGGCGCTTGGCACCGTGGCGAGGCCCGACACCGGGATGTCCGGAGGCGCAGGCGCCACCAGTTCCTCGTGCGTCACCATTTCCCCGGCGAACGCGCCAAAGCCCAGGCCGACGACATGGTCGCCCACGGAGACGCTGGCGACTTCGGAACCCGCAGCAACGACGCGGCCGCACATCTCCCGCCCCAGGTTTCCCTCTTCGATGAATCCCAGCGAACGGAACACGTCCCAGAAATTCAGTCCGGCAGCCTCGACCGCGACGCGGACTTCCCGTCCTTCAAGGGGCTGCGCGGGCAGCTGCGTTACGCACGGTTTCTCGAAGACGCCCGTTGGATCTGGCGTCAGAACCCATGCCGTTTCCTTCGGCAGATCCAGCCGTTCCGGACCGTCTTCCATCCGGACCAGGCGCGCGACCTGACGATTTCCCCGGCGCACGGCGATGTGGTTTTCCGAATCCGGATACATGAGCTCGTCAACGAGATCGGTCGCGGGCGCGACGACCGTCGGATCGAGGTCGATCATGCGCGGCGTCAGGTGTGCCGCTTCACGCGCCACGGCCTTTCCGAAGCCCCACAACGCAGCTCCGGCCAGCGCCCCTTGGGTCTCGCGCTCCAATGCCTGGGCGCCTCGGGTGATGAACCAGATGCCTTTGGCCGGAATGCGGTCGGAGTCGATGATCCCCTGAACGACCGCCAGGGCACTCGCCCCGGCATGCTGCACGTCCTGCGCGACGTCATCCGTGGATGCCTCTGCGCCACGGCCGTCAAGCGCCGGGAGATGCACCACGCCGCTTAATGGCGCATCCTCCGGCAGGTCTTCAAGGAGCGCTTGCCACGATTCGCGCCGCTGGAAGTCGACGCTGGCCGTCATGACGCCAGTCGCCTTGGGCTTCATTCCGTTCTCAGAGCCTTCGCGCACGATCACGACGGCCTGGTTCCGCGCCGCCAGTCCATCTGCAAGCTCGGCGGCCATGTCACCGCGGTCTGCAACGAGGACCCATGTGCCGGGCGCTTCGGAGACCTTTTCCGGGCCTTTCGCCACGATGACGCCTCGATCCGGCATCTCGTCAGGTCTGGATGCATCAAGGCCAAGGACTTCCGCCGCGTCGAATCCCGCATCTCCGAGCGCACGGCGCCACACGTCCGGGCTCGCCAAGGCATGATGCGGCCGGTAGTCGTCGGCAAATCTCCACCAGCCGTCGAGCTGTCCGAACGTCAGGTCCATCCAGCCCTGGCCGCGAAGGTTCTCGAGCGCCACCATCTGGCCCGACGGCGCGAGCAGCGTCAGGCAATGACCGAGCGTCTCATCGAGATAGCGCGTGGCATGGAGCACGTTCGATGCAATGATCAGGTCGTAGGCATACGCGTCGAATCCCTGGGCCACCGGATCGTTCTCTATGTTGAGAGGGCGGTACTCGATGCAACCTCCGCCATCCCCGAAGCGCGATTCCGCTTCCGCGAAGAACCCTGCCGAAATGTCCGTGTACATGTAGTCGAACCGGCCTTCGGGAAGTTCCGGCAGAACCGAGGCGGTTGCCGACCCCGTGCCCGCCCCGACTTCGATCACCCTCAGACGTCGTCCAGCGGGCAGCTTGGCCACGAGTTCCCGGACCGCGTCCCTGAGCAGCCGGTTGGCCGCGCGTGCGATCGGCGCATCCAGATACAGGTCGCCCGGGGTCGGGTAGCCGCTGCTGAACAGCAGCGTGAGCGGGTCCATCTGGCCGCGAA
>VYCX01000532.1:1904-5254 GCA_009843725.1 Boseongicola sp. SB0675_bin_26 | reverse complement strand
CTGATCCTGGCATTCGTTCTCGTCGGGAGTTGTTTTTTATTTTTTGGTGATGAACAGGATCTACACCAGGACCGGCGACGGCGGCGACACCGCGCTTGGCAACAATGACCGCGTGCCCAAGCATTCGGCGCGGGTCTCGGCCTATGGAACAGTGGACGAGCTGAACGCGGCGCTGGGCGTCGCGAGACTGCATGCCAGGGGAGAGGACATTGACGACGCCCTGTCTCGCATCCAGAACGACCTGTTCGACCTGGGAGCGGATCTTTGCCGCCCGGACATGGAGAAGGATGGCGAGGCCGGACATCCGGTGCTCAGGATGTCGGACGGCCAGACGAAGCGGCTGGAGGCCGAAATCGACTCGATGATCAACCGGCTTGAACCGTTGAAGTCGTTCATTCTTCCGGCAGGGTCCGCGCTCGCGGCGCACCTGCATCTTGCACGAACGGTTTCTCGGCGGGCGGAGCGGCTGGCCGTCGAGCTCGCAAGCGCGGAAGAGGTGAACGGGGCGGCGCTCACCTATCTCAACCGCCTGTCGGACTGGCTGTTCTGCGCGGCCCGCATCGCAAATGACGAGGGCCGGGCCGATGTGCTCTGGAAGCCGGGCGCAAACCGCTAGGCGCCGCCTGGCATCAGGGTCCGGCAAGCAGGCGGCCGGACAGGTCCGTCGTCGGATCAGTTCATCGCCTTGACGCGCGAGACGAGGCGCGACATTTTCCGAGCGGCCGTGTTCCTGTGGTAGATGCCCTTCGTGACGCCGCGCATGAGTTCGGGCTGTGCCTGCCGAAGCGCGTCCTGCGCCGCGTTCCTGTCGCCCGACGTGATCGCGTCCTCGACCTTCCTGAGATGCGTGCGAATTCGCGAACGACGCGCCTTGTTGACGGTCTGCCGGCGAACGATCTGCCGCGCGCGTTTCTTGGATTGTGGCTTGTTTGCCATGTTCGTGGTCCCTGTTCCGGGTCTAGGTCAGATCGCGATGAAGCCCGGACCGGTCGCCAGACCGGCAGACACATAGCCTAAGCGGGCTCCACGCGCATGCAGGGGGGGCGAATAGCGAAAATCCGTGACTTTGAAAAGGCCCTATTTGTCGCGAAAGCGTGGTTCGCGCTTCTCCAGGAAAGCGGCCATCCCCTCGGCCCGGTCGTGGGACGCAAAGAGGGCGTGAAACATCCGCCGTTCGAACAGGATGCCCTCGCGAAGGGTCGTTTCATAGCTGCGATCCACCGCCTCCTTCACGACCATGCTCGTCAGCATCGACTTCTCGGCAATGCGCCGCGCCGCGGATGTTGCCTCGTCCATCAGCTTATTCGCCGGCACGACGCGACTCACCAGGCCCGCGCGCTCCGCTTCCTCGGCATCCATGAAGCGCCCGGTGAGGTGCATGTCCATGGACTTGGACTTTCCCACGAAGCGCGTCAGGCGTTGCGTGCCGCCGATGCCTGCGACGATTCCAAGATTGATCTCGGGCTGACCGAACCTGGCCGTGTCCGCCGCGATGATGAAGTCGCATGTCATGGCCAGTTCACATCCGCCGCCCAGGGCGTAGCCGGCGACGGCTGCGATGATCGGCTTTCGGCACCTCAGGATCGCCTCGGTCTCCGCCGTGTACAGATCCTCCGCAAGAGCCTGCACGAAGGTCTTGTTCGACATTTCCTTGATGTCGGCGCCGGCGGCAAACGCCTTTTCCGAGCCAGTCAGGATGATGCAGCGCACCTTGTCGTCCGCGGAGGCCTCGTCGAGCGCACGCGAAAGCTCTCCGAGCAACTCGATGCTCAACGCGTTCATGACGTCCGGGCGGTTCAAGCGAATGGTCGTGACGTGGTCTTCCGTCTCCACGATGATCGTTTCAAAGGCCATGTGATCGGTTCCGGCAGTTTCGGTCACCGGCAGCCTTAACATTCACGGGAAGCAGATCAAGCCATCTGTCGGGCGCGCATCCCTGGGCCGCCCGTTCCATTCGCCCTGACGTGCGTGCTGCAAGCGCACCAGGAGCCCTTGCCGGGAGGCAGTTCGTCCGACCGGTCTCCACGGCGGCATCGCGTGGCCCTGGCCGCGCCGAGAAGCCTTGCCAAGAGGGCGAAACATCACGAGGCATCCAGGATTGACGCGCCTGCACGGTGACGGAAAGCCGGCGCGGGCTGTCCCGTGGGTCCGCGCAGTCATGCCGAGGGTCAGCGGCGTGCGTGCCGTCGGCGCCTTGATGCAGTTCCCCTATCTCTGGCACTTCGGGCAGTGAAAGCTTGACCTGCCGGACTGCACGGTGCGCACGATCCGTCCTCCGCAGCCAGGCTTCACGCAAGGGTCGCCGTCGCGGCCGTAGACGCGGAAGATGTGCTGGAAGTATCCCAGCTCCCCGTCCGCCTGCCGATAGTCCCTGAGGCTGGAGCCGCCTGCGGCTATCGCTTCGGACAGGACGTCCCGGACATGCGGCACCAGGCTCGCGATCCTTCTGGCCGCAAGGCGTGACACGCGCCGCGCTGGCGAAATCCCGGCCCGATGCAGCACCTCGCAGACATAGATGTTGCCCAGGCCCGCCACCACGCGCTGGTCCAGAAGCGCGGCCTTTATGGTCGTGCGGCGACCCTTGAGGGTGCTGGCCAGGTAGGTTTCGTCGAATGCGTTCCCGAGCGGCTCCGGCCCGATCCCGGCCAGCCGTTGATGCTGCTCCGCGGATGCCGTCGCCACCAGATCCATGGCGCCGAACCGGCGCGGGTCGTTGAAGGTCACGCGGGCGCCGCCCTGCATGTGAAACACGACGTGATCGTGCCTGTCGTGCATCGCGTGCCGGTTCCGGAATGCGCCTGGCGCATCACCTGAGATCAGGATGCGGCCGGACATGCCGAGATGCACAAGCAGCGTTTCCCCGCTCGACAGGTCCGCAAGCAGGTATTTCGAGCGGCGGCGCAGCGACATGACCCGCATTCCCGAAACCCGCTCTGCCATGCGTGCCGGCAATGGCCAGCGAAGGTCCGGACGATTGACGTCGGCCCGCAGGATCCGCTTGCCTTCCATCACCGGCAGCAGGCCGCGCCGGACGGTCTCGACCTCCGGAAGCTCAGGCATGCCCGTCCGCGGGACCGGGCGCCGGCACGCTTGGACTCCTGCCGGGTTCAACTGCCGCCATGGCGCCGGGCTCCTTCCTCATTCACGGCTTCCGGGACGCGACCCGTCCCGCCGGCCGCCGTTCCGCGTCTTTCGGGAGGGCGGCGTTCCGGCAGGATATCCGAAACGGGCGCCGTCTTCCAAAGGGAAGTTGTCCACCTGTTCCACGGGCCAGAATCAGCCGTGGGCAAGGTTGATTCCCTTGGTTTTCTGAACATACAAGGACGGGGTCTTGCGGCTCGCCGCGAAGG
>VYCX01000532.1:0-1894 GCA_009843725.1 Boseongicola sp. SB0675_bin_26 | reverse complement strand
AAGGGGCACGATGACTGACGAAAACGAGAGCACGACGCATTTCGGTGCCCGCGAGGTGCGCGAGGACGAAAAGGCCGGCCTTGTGCAGGACGTCTTTTCCAGCGTGGCGTCGCGATACGACCTGATGAACGACCTCATGTCGGGCGGCGTTCATCGACTCTGGAAGGACGCCATGATGGACTGGCTGGCGCCGCGAGGCCATCAGCGCCTTCTGGACGTGGCCGGCGGAACGGGAGACGTCGCGCTCCGTTTCCTGAAGCGCGCGCCCGAAGCGTCCGCGGTCGTCCTGGACATGACGGAGCCGATGCTGGACGCGGGACGCAAGCGGGCCGGCGGGTCCGGCCTGGCCGATCGCGTCGAATGGGTGGTCGGCGACGCGATGTCCCTTCCCTTTCCGGACTCCGCCTTTGACGTGTGCACGATCTCCTTCGGCATTCGAAACGTCACGAGGATCGGGGACGCGCTGGCAGAGGCCTTCCGCGTGCTCAGGCCGGGCGGGCGGCTGGTGGTGCTGGAGTTCTCCCGCGTGACGGTCCCGGTCCTGCAGGGAATCTACGATCTCTATTCCTTCAACGTGATCCCCCGCATGGGCCACGCGGTCACGGGGGACAGGGAGAGCTACCAGTACCTGGTCGAATCGATCCGCCGCTTTCCGGACCAGGAATCGTTTGCCGAGATGATCCGCGAGGCCGGGTTCGAGCAGGTCAGGCATCGCAACCTGTCCATGGGCATCGCGGCGCTGCACTCGGGCTGGAAGATCTGATGCGCGGTCCGCACAACATCTTTCGGCTCGTTCGCACCGGGGCGACCTTTGAACGCACCGGCGCCATGCGGACGGTGCTGGAGGCCATGGACGCGCCGCCGTCCGTACGCGTTGCCGCACGCGTGCTCGGCTGGCCCTTCAAGTGGCTTGGCCACAAGGGCGACCCGAATCTGCCGACGGTGACGCGGGCGCTCATGGCCATGGGGCCGGCCTTCATCAAGCTCGGACAAACCCTTTCGACGAGGCCGGACGTTGTCGGTCACGGCCTGGCGGAGCAGTTGCTCGTCCTTCAGGACAAGCTGCCGCCCTTCCCGACCGCCGCGGCACGGGAGACGGTCGAGGCGGAGCTTGGCGCTCCCGTCGAGGAGCTCTTCTCGGACTTCTCCGACTCCGTGGCGGCGGCCTCCATCGCGCAGGTTCACAAGGCCCGGCTTGCAGGATCGGGCGAAGCGGTCGCCGTCAAGGTCCTTCGTCCGAAGATCGTGCGGAACATGCGGCGCGACATCGACGCGTTCTACTTCGCGGCCCGCGTGATCGAGGCGCTGGCGCCGGGGTCGAGACGGCTTAGGCCTCTCGATGTGGTCGCGCATTTCGAGGGCGTGGTCATGGCCGAGCTGGACCTCCGGCTCGAGTCGGCGAACGCGTCCGAATTCGCCGCGAACGCGGCCAGGGACGAAGGCATTCGCGTTCCCAGGACAAGGTGGGACCTGTCGTCGCGACGCGTCCTGACGCTTGACTGGCTGGACGGCATTCCGCTCAGCGACCTGGATGCCATTGACCAGGCGGGACATGACCGGGTCCGGCTTGCCCAGAAGGTGATGACAACGTTCCTGAGCCATGCCTTGCGCGACGGCTACTTCCACGGCGACATGCACCAGGGAAACATTCTGGTGGCCAGGAACGGCGACCTCGTGGCCCTCGACTTTGGCATCATGGGGCGGATCGACGCCTACACCCGCCGCGTCTATGCCGAGATCCTCATGGGCTTCATTCGCAGGGACTACCGGCGGGTTGCCGAAGTCCATTTCGAGGCCGGGTACGTCCCCAAGGACCGCGACGTCAACGAGTTCGCGCAAGCGCTTCGTGCCGTCGGAGAGCCGATTTTCGGAATCGAGGCCAGCCGGATTTCCA
>VYCX01000142.1 GCA_009843725.1 Boseongicola sp. SB0675_bin_26 | reverse complement strand
CTTCTATCGGCCCGCCGTTCAGCCTTTCGAGGATTCCCCAGGCGTTCGGGCCCTGAACCTCGAATCTGTATCCCTTGCGCCGGCCGTTGTTGTCGAGGGCGCGCGAATCCAGATCGAAGTCCACGTCAAATCCGTGCTTCTCGGCATGGTACATCACCCAGTTGGCGTTCATGGGCTTGTTGACGACATTCGCCTTCTGTTCCTCGAGGATGAAGATGATCGCGTCGCCGACGACGTAGCCGTTTTCCGTGCAGTGGACGAACTGCTTGGCGATGTCGCGTCGCCAGTTTGACATGGAGTTGACGGCGAGAAGCTCGCAAAGCCGCCTTGTGTCCGGCCCTTCAATGTAAAGATCCGTCATGTGGAAAGACTGGTCGAAGAGGACCGCACCCTGACGCCAGGCCTCCTGCTCGTCTCGCCAGTTGGTGAACTCGGCCTTGATCGGGAACTGGTAGGGGCCAGAGGGCGCGTTCCTGAGCATTGCCAGCGGGTCGCCGGCCTCGTCGATCCTGTCCTGAAGCGTCGAAACTGACATTCCCGATCCTCCCCGGTCCTTTGTCATCTTTAGTGGGCAGAAAATGGGCAGAGTGCAAGAAGAATCTCTTCATGGAAGACGGAGGGGTCGAATCGACGGGCAGCAGGCCAGGACGAGAAGCGAGTTGCCCACGCCCTTTGGTCGCAGCCACGCTCGAATCGAAACTCCGCCTTGGCCAGACACAACGCGGCACGGGAGATTTCCGGTGGCGGCAGTGGAGGCAAGCCAGAAACCCGTTGACTAATGCGCCTAGTGGGAACACAGTGGGCAGATCAGGCCTAGGCCGGGGGAACATGCCGCGCACCGTCGGGATTCCGGACTTCGTGATCGAGAGGAGCATGGCCAATCGCGGCAAGCCTGGGGTCTTTGATGATCAAGTAGGCGAGTCAATCTGCTGTTAATCCGCCCGCGTGGGGCAAATGGACAACGGGGAGTTCCAACATGAAACCAAGACATATCCTGCTGGCAGGCGCGATGGCGATGTCGGCCAGCATGGCCTTCGCCGATTGCACGAACACCGTGCCGGTGAAGACGATCTCGAACGCCTTTCCGGCCTACGAGATCATGACCGGCGTCATGGCCGGCTGCGGAAACGTGGAAAGCGAGCTTGACAAGGATCACCGGCTGAAGATCGTCGATGCGTTCTCGGCCAATCCGTCACTCTACTCGATGACGTCACTCACGAACTCCACGTCCGTGCCGATGATCGACGCGGACCTGCTGCGTCCGCTTGACGACCTGATCGCGACGCACGGGTCCAGCTTGAATCCGAACCAGTTCATCGAGATCGACGGCAAGACCATGGCGATTGCCGCATTCGCGAACACGCAGCATCTCATGTATCGCGAGGACATCTTCAGCGACCTTGGCATCGCCGTGCCGACGACCTGGGACGAGTACATCGCGGCGGCGGAGAAGATCCCGGCTGCAGGTGTCGTTGACTATCCGATCGGCCACTACATGAAGGACGGCTGGAACCTGGCCTTCGTCTTCGTCAACCACTTCCTCGGCGAGGGAGGCGAGTTCTTCAACGCCGACTGGACCCCTTCGATCAACAACGAGAAGGGGGTGACGGTGCTGGAACGGATGGCGAAGCTCGCGACCCTCATGGACCCCGAGTACCTGGTTTCTGACACGACTTTCGTCACCAAGCAGATGCAGCAAGGCAAGATCGCCATGGCAAACCTCTGGGCATCTCGCGCCGGCGCGGTGAACGATCCGGCCGAATCTTCCGTCTCCGGAAAGGTCGTGATGGCCGCCGGCCTGCGCGGGTCGGAGCGCATTGCGTCGACCATCTGGTGGGATGGCTGGGCAATCGCCAAGAACATCTCCGACGAGGAGGCGGCGGCGGCCATGAAGCTGATTGTCGCCTCGATGGCCGAAGACGTGATCCAGGCCAACAATGACGATGCGATCTGGCTGGCGAAGGGTTTCGTGCCGGGTGCCGCGGCCAAGGGCGCATTCGACACCGCCGCCGGGGACGCCGTGCCCTATCCAATGAACAAGTACATCGGGTCGATGCACAGCGCGCTTGGCTCGGGCCTTGCCGCCTTCATGACGGGTGACAAGGACGCGGCGGCAACGCTTGCCGACATCGAGGCCGCCTATGTTTCCGACGCCAAGGAAAAGGGCTTGCTGAAGTAAGGCAGCAACGCAAGAACGGGCGGGTGCCGGGATCGAGCTTGGCACCCGGTCTTCACGGCCAGGGCGGGGCAGATGAAGAAAAAGACCTTCGCGATTTTCGTGGGCCCTTCGGTCTTCATGATGGTCCTCTTCATTGCCGCCCCGCTTCTTTCGATTCTCTGGCTTAGCGTCCATGTCACGCAGCCTGTCTACGAACAGGTAGAGGTCGAGATCTGCACGCCGGGTCTTCTGGGCTCGGTCTGTTCGACCGAACTGAAGACCCGGCCACTCCTGGACGAAAGCGGAAGGATCCTGACGCAGACGACCTTTGTCGGACTGCAGAGCTACCGCAACGTGATCGAGCCCGAGAAGCTGCGCTCGGCGATTGCGAACGGAAGCTGGCGGGAGTTGATGAACATACGCTTCTGGTCGGCGCTGCGATTCACGCTTGTCTTCACAATCCTCACGCTGCCGTTGGTGCTGGGCACCGGATTGCTCATTGCGCTTGCGGTCAACAACACGCTGCAGCGCATCAAGGGACCGGTGATCTTTGTCTCGCTCCTTCCGTTCATCATCACGCCGGTGATCGGCGCGCTATCGATCCGCTGGCTGTTCATCGGCGACGGCATCCTGACGGCAGGGCTCGAATGGTGGCTGGACAGGGACATTGCCATGTTCGCCCAGGCCTGGACCATTGAACTGATGATGTACATGTACCGGGTCTGGCACGTGGCACCTTTTGCGTTCGTGGTCTTCTACGCCGGCCTTCAGACCGTCAACAACGACGCGGTGGAAGCGGCAATCATCGATGGTGCGTCACGATGGCAGCGGCTGCGATACGTCATCATTCCGCACCTGATGCCGTTGGTGATCTTCCTGACGCTCATCCACCTGATGGACGCCTACCGGGTGTTTGAAGAAATAGTCGGCTTTTCCGCCTCCGCCTACGTCATCTCGCTGCAATGGCTGACTTACGAGTTCCTGCTTCAGGATGGCACCGGTGCACGCGCAATCAGCCGGGCATCAGCGAGCGCGATCCTGACGATGATCGGGGTCGCCGTCCTGCTCGGGCTACCGCTGCGCCGGGTATGGCGCGAACGCAAGGGGAGCTAACACCATGTCGAGCGCCGCCTTGCGCCAGCCGATGAGCCTGAAGGTCCTGTCGAACGGGTTCCTGGCGTTCTGGTGCATCGTCGCGGCATTCCCGATCGCCTGGATCGCGGTCATGAGCTTCAAGACGCCCATCGACGCCTTCGATTCAAATCCCTTTCGGGTGATTTTCGGGCCGCACACGCGTACCAACATTGGCGGACTGTCGCTCATCGATATCCTCTTGGGACTAGCGCTTGCGGGAATGCTGGTCCGTCAGGCAATCCGTTGGCTGCCTGGAAAGGTCGCCGAATACACGCCCAATGGCCGGACCGGGATATCCTGGTTGGTTGGCGGCGGTGCCTACACCCTTGTCTCGCTGGTGTTGCTGGTTGTCGTGCTGCCCGCGGTCCTGGGCGTGCTGAACCCGGTGCTTGGCCCGCTTGGAACCAGCATTGTGGGCCTGACGACGGAGCACTACGAGGCCGTCTGGATCGACCGCGGCTTCACCCGAAACTTTGCCAACTCGATGATCGTGACGAGCGGCGTCGTGCTGGTCTCCCTGACTGTCGGCACGCTCGCGGGCTATGGTCTCGCGCGATCGGATTCGGTCATCGCCTTCTGGCTGCTGGTCGTCGCGCTGGTGTTCAGGGCGCTTCCGCATTCGGTTCTTGTCGCAGGCTACCTGCCGTATTTCATCACGTCTGCGGAGTGGCTTGCCCCGATCTTCGGCGATGCGGCACCGACACTCTACGGAAAGCCCTGGGCGATCATCGCCGTCCTTGTCGCCATCAACCAGCCTTTCACGATCTGGATGCTGAGGTCATTCTTCCAGAACATCCCCGCAGAGCTGGACGAAGCTGCGCGGGTCGACGGATGTTCTCACTTCGGGGCGTTCAGGCGAGTCATCGTGCCGGTCATGTGGCCCGGCGTGATCACCACGGGGTTGTTCAGTTTCCTGTTGGCGTACAATGATTTCCTCGTGACATCCCTGCTTCTGGATGCTCAGAACATGACCATGGTGCCCGCCATCGCCAACATGTTCAACAGAGAGACCACGGCGTCGGACGAAGTGCAGGCAATCGCCGCAGCCGTCTCCATCACGGCGCCGCTGTTCGTGCTCGTGCTGGTCTTCCAAAGGCAAATCGTGTCTGGGCTGACCGCCGGCGCCGTGAAGGGGTAGTCGGTTCGGCCGTACGAGGCACCATGGCAACATCGGTCCCATTGGGCCATGTGCATCAGTGTCGTCTCTTTCCTCGGTACAAAGATGAGTCAGGCCGCAGTGCCACGCCTCTCCTCTCCTGCCGGATTCGCCGAGAAGCAGGGCCAATGCCCGGCGTTCATCCACACCTATACCAAGATCAACGGCAGACCGCCCACCGAGGCCGACATGCAGAGGCATTTCCGCATCACCCGTCAACCTTGCATCAGATGGTCATGAGTCTCGACCGGCATGAGCTGACAGAACGCATCCCAGGTCAGCCGAGAAGCATCAGAGTGCTCGTCAGCCCGGACGGCCTGCCGACGCTGAAGTGAACAGGCCCCCAATCCGCCAGAATCGCTGTGACAAGGCATCACGCTTCTGTTACGAGTTCAGCCAAGGCAACGTAGTTGTCTCTCCGCATGTCGCGGACTTGATGCCTTCGGCATGCCTGAGGGGCGTTTCAATGCCTGGGCCGGCCTTGCATTTCCGGCCGGACCGCGAAGAATCGCATGAATGCGGAGTCCTGCAAGGCTCAGCCAAGTGGAGGAATAAAATGCTTAAGAAACTTGCTGCCACGACCGTCGCCGTGCTGATCGCGCTGCCGGTCCATGCCGAAACCTATGGCGTCCTGATGAAGACGCTGGCGAACCCGTTCTGGGGGGCGATGGAACTGGGCGTACGTGAAGGCGCCGAGGCCGCCGGCGTGGAGTATTACCTGCAGGCGGTCGAAAGCGACCAGGCGGCCGAGCCGCAGCTCAACGTCTGCAACACCATGCTGGAGCGTCAGCCCGACGCGATGATCACTGCCGCGA
>VYCX01000120.1 GCA_009843725.1 Boseongicola sp. SB0675_bin_26 | reverse complement strand
GTCCGGGCCAGTCGGCGCGACGGACCAGGAACTTCCGGACCGAACCGAAGTCACCCTCGCTCGCGCGAAACCGCCGCCATTCGATGATGTCGCGTCCGACGGGCCCTGCGTGCCGCGCTTCGGCACGCGCCCTGTCCCAGTCGCCTTCCTTCATGGCCACGACCGCGCGCTTGTAGCTTGCGATCTCAGCACTTGTCTGGGCAAGTCCGACCGTTGTCCATCCGCTCAGGAGAATTGCCGCAATCAGGGCCTTGTACATGCACTTAGTCCGCTCTCTCGTGCCCCCCGGCAGCATCGACATGAAAGCACGTCCGGACTGCCTTGGCAATTCCCCTGACGGACTATAAGTTGTGCGGGTCACGCGAAGCGCATGCCGTGACGCGGCGGAGAATATCCATGATCCAAGGTTCGATCCCGGCCCTCGTGACCCCGTTCAAGGAAGGGGCGCTGGACATCGAAGCGCTCAGGTCGCTGGTTGAATGGCAGATCGAGAGCGGCTCGACCGGCCTGGTTGCCGTTGGCACGACAGGCGAAAGCCCGACGCTTTCGCACGAAGAGCATGAAACGGTGGTCGAGGAGGTCGTGAAATCCGCGAACGGCCGGGTTCCGGTGATTGCCGGGACGGGTTCGAACAACACGGCAGAGGGCATCCGCCTCACGCAGCATGCCGCAAGGGTTGGCGCAGATGCGGCACTTGTCGTGACGCCATACTACAACAAGCCGTCGCAGGAAGGACTATACCAGCATTTCAAGGCATTGCACGATTCAGCCGATGTGCCGATCCTGATCTACAACATCCCCGGTCGCTCCGCCATCGACATGTCGGTGGAGACCATGGCCAGCCTGTCGAAGCTGCCGCGCATGGTCGGCGTCAAGGACGCCACCGGCGACCTGTCTCGCGTGCCGAAGCAGCGCATGGCCAGCGGCAGGGATTTCATCCAGATTTCAGGCGAGGATGCGACCGCACTTGGATTCAACGCTCACGGCGGCACGGGATGCATCAGCGTGACGGCGAACGTGGCGCCCGAACTCTGCGCCAGGATGCAAGCCGCCACTTTGGAGGGCGACTACAGGACGGCGCTCGAGATCACCGACCGGCTCATGCCGCTGCATGTCTCGATCTTCATGGAACCCGGGCTGGCGGGCGCGAAGTACGGGCTCTCGCTTCTGGGTCGATGCAGCGAGGAGGTTCGCCTGCCGCTCGTGACGCCCAGCGAACCGACCAGGAACTCGATTCGCAAAGCCATGGTCGGGGCCGGCATCCTGAGCTAGGGCGTTCTCGTCCCGTGGCATTCCAGTTCCTTGGCTGCATGCGACTGCGTGAAGCCGTCTGTTGCCGCGATTGTGCCACGCAGGTCCGCAGCGCTGTCGCGACCGTTCCCTCGCAGTTCCGGCGGCGGCGGCCCGGCTTGCGATCAAGGCAGTCACCCGGAACCACCCACGCAATGCCTGCGCCAAGGTGCGGAAAGATGCCTTCAACGCGCCGGAATGCCTGCCGACAGGACATTCGCGGCCTTGGACAGCCGGGCCGCGAGGAATGCAAGCCTGGAAGCGAAGACCGCTCAACGGTGCGTCCGCGCGAGGGCAGGCGCGCGCACCGAGCGCCATGCGGCAAGAAAGTCGAAGGTCATCAACGTGGCGGAAAATTGGCCTCGGACTTTCTGCTAGCATAAGTTCCAAAACGGATGCAGAGTTTGCATTTGGCCTTGATTCGCTGTGGCGGCCGATCCGCCGGTGAACATCGCCAACGCATGGGAGGAAATCATGTTTCACGGAAGTCTCGTCAAGCTGGCTGCCGCAGGTGCACTGGCGGCCGGCCTTATGACGGCGGGCGCGGCGCTTGCCCAGGACGTCATCAAGGTTGGCGCAATCGCACCCAAGACCGGTCCCCTTGCGGGCGGCGCGGTCGTCACGCAATGGCCGAACATCAATTTGTGGGTGGAGCAGGTCAATGCCCGCGGCGGGCTCGACGTGGGTGGCAAGAAGATGACCATCGAGCTGATCGAGTACGACGACAAGACCAATCCGGGCGAGCACATCAAGCTGGCCCAGCGCCTTGCGGAACAGGACAACGTGGACTTCGTTGTCGCGCCCTACGGCACGGGGTTCAACATTGCCGCCGCGCCGATCTACGGTCGCTACGGCTATCCCATGGTCGCGGTCTCGGCCATCACCGACAAGATGGAGGAGCTTACGGCGCGCTACCCGAACCTCTTCTTCACGCTTGGCACGACGACGGCATTCGTCGAAGGCGTGAGGGACATCCTGGTGGAACAGCGCGAAGCGGGCGCCATCGGAAACGAGGTCGCAATGGTGAACGTTGCCGACGCCTTCGGGATCGAACTGGCGGACCGTGCGCGCGCGCTCTTCACCGAAGCGGGATTCGAGCTTGTCTATGACAAGTCCTACCCGCTTGGCACGCCGGACCTGAGCCCGGTGATGAAGGGCGCCAAGGCCTCTGGCGCGAAAGCGTTCGTGGCATGGTCCTACCCGCCGGACAGCTTCGGCCTGGCCGAACAGGCCATTGTCGAAGACCTGGACGTGGCGGTCTACTATTCGGCGGTCGCCACCAGCTTCCCGTCGTTCAGCGGCGCCTTTGGCAACAAGATCAACAATGTGCTTGGCGCTGGCGGCACGAACGTGGACGACCCGGCCATCGCGGAGTACCGCAAGGCCCACATGGAAATCACCGGAAAGGTCGCGGACTACTGGGCGTCTGCCAATACCTACGCGGCGCTGCAGATCCTGGAACAGGCGATTGAAGGTGCCGGGTCGCTCGACCGCGATGTCGTGACCCAGTACATCAAGGACAACAGCTTCGACACGGTGATGGGCACGCTCAGCTTCAAGAACAACTTCTCCAACACGTTCTGGTCCGTGGGCCAGTGGCAGGACGGAGTGTTCCGCGGAGTCAAGGGTTCCAACGTCGAAGGGGCGGTGCCGGTTCGCCTGAAAGACGGCTGGGCCGAGTAGTCCCCGACACTGACGCCCGGCGCGGATGCGCCGGGCGACCGTCTGCGGAAACCGAAGATGCTGGACATCCTGGTCTCTGGCCTCCTGCTGTCAGGCACCTACGCCCTGGTCGCAATGGGCCTGAACCTGCAGTACGGCGTGGCCCGGATCATGAACCTCGCGAATGGCGAGGTGCTGGTGCTGGGCGCGCTGGCGGCGTTCTGGCTCTACACGACTGCGCAGGTCAGCCCCCTCCTGACGGTGATCCTCGTGATCCCCGTGAGCTTCGTCGGCAACTGGCTTGTCTATCGCTTTCTGCTGACGCCGCTCGTGCGCCGGGCCAGATCGCAAGGGGCCCTGGAAGTGGATTCGATCCTTGCCACCTTTGGAATGTCGTTCATCATCATCGGCCTGATGATCTCGGTCGAGGGCGGGTTCTTCGCCTACAACTATCTCAGCGATCCCGTTTCGATCATGGGCTCGACGACGTCGCTGAACCGGGTGCTGGCCTTCGCAATTGCCGTGCTGATCGGGGCCGCCCTGTACCTTTGGCTCAACCTGAGCCGGCCCGGCGTTGCGGTGAGGGCGGTTTCGGTTTCGACCGAGGCGTCCGGACTGGTCGGCATCAACGTCCCGCGCGTCTCGGCTCTGGCATTCGCGCTCGGAGGCGCGATCACCGCCGTTGGCGGGGCACTGATCTCGACATTTATCACCCTTGATGCCTCCATCGGCGTGGTCTTCACCATGAAGGCGCTGATCATCGTGATCATGGGAGGGGTGGGAGACATCCGCGGCGCCATCGTGGCTGCCGTCATTCTCGGCGTCGTGGAAACGGCGGTCGCCAGCCTCGTCGACCCGGGGCTTACGCTCGCGGCCGCATACCTGATCTTCGTCCTGATCCTCCTCTTCCGCCCGCAGGGCCTCTTCGGAAGGCGCCCCGCATGAAGTCGGCGAGCTGGACGGAGCTCTTGTGCGCAGCCATTCTCGTGGCGCTTGCGGCGCTCTTCCCGCTGGGAGCGAACGGCTACTGGCTGTCCATCGGCGTGACGGCGATGATGTACATCGCCCTGGCCACCTCCTGGGCGCTGTTTTCCGGGCCGACGCACTACATCTCGCTCGCAACCGGCGCGTTCTTCGGCGTGGGCGGCTATCTCGTCGGCACGGGAATGAGCGACTATGCCCAGCCCTTCTGGATCATGGTCGCAATCTCACCGGTTGTCGGCGCCATCCTTGCGGCGCTCATCGGCTTTGCCACCCTGCGCCTTTCGGGGGTCTACTTCGTGATCTTCACCCTCGGCCTGGCGGAGATGATCCGCAATGTCGTCAGCTGGGTGCAGAACAATTTCCTCGGCAGCCGCGGGCTCTACGTGCTGACCGACCTGCGCGACCAGCACATCTTCTGGATGCTGCTGGCCGTTGCCGCGGCGGTCTACCTGCTGGGCTGGTGGGTCACCCGGTCACGCATCGGCTTTGCGCTGCGCATCATCGGCGGCGACGAAACCGTCGCGCGCCACGTGGGCATCAACACTGCCACGGCCAAGGTCATCCTCTTCACCACCACAGGCTTCTTTGCGGCCCTCGTCGGCGCGCTGATCGCGCCGAGGTGGAGCTACATCGAGCCGAACCAGGTGTTCTCTCCCCAGCTGAGCTTCCTCGTCGTCATCATGGCGCTCCTGGGCGGGTCCGGCAGGCTGTGGGGGCCGCTGGTAGGCGTGATTCCCTTCACGATCATCTGGGAGTGGGTCGCGATCCAGTTCCCCAACCAGTCGACGCTCTTCCTCGGCGTCTGCTTCCTGCTGATCGTCTACGTCCTGCCCAACGGAGTCGTCGGCCGGATCGGAGAGCTGCATGCACGGATCAGGGGGCGGTCTTGAGGCAGTCGGGTGCAGTCCTGTCCGTGAAGGGCGTCACCAAGCGCTTCGGCGGGCTGGTCGCGGTGTCGAACATGTCCTTCGACGTGGCGGAGCATCAGATGGTGGGCGTCATCGGCCCCAACGGTTCCGGGAAGACCACGGTCCTGAACATGATTTCGGGTGCGTTGAAGCCGACCGAGGGCCGAATCTCGTTGCGGGGCCGCAACATCTCCGACCTGCCAGCGCAGAAGATCGCGCGCGAAGGCGTGGGCCGGACATTCCAGCTGGTTCGACTCCTGCCGGGCCTGACCGTGCTGGAAAACGTGATCGCGGGTGCCGTCTACGGCTACCGCCGCCGATGGGGCCGCGAGGCCGAGGATTTCGCCCACGGCGTTCTCGACCGCGTCGGCATGGACGCGATGAGCCATGCGCCGATATCGTCGCTCACCTACATCGACCAAA